>NZ_JAJCHF010000029.1:0-25078 GCF_020554365.1 Streptococcus sp. 210928-DFI.4.42 | reverse complement strand
TCTTGCTCGACAATCCAAAAATAATTGAGAGGCTAGGACTTTTGTCCCAGCCTCTATCTATTTGACTGACAAAAGGGGGAATAGGGATAGAGTTAAGTGATACGATAGCAACTATTTTTAAATATTTTGTATTTTCAAATATTCCAACTATTACCTGACCTTTTATTTCCCGCCATTTTTGGCTTTCATGATATAATAATCAGATAAGAAAAAGAGGAGACCAAAAGCTAGATGATCACTTCAAAATACGATTGGCAGTTAGCTTCGCCAAGTGCAGATGAGGCCTTTTTAGCCCTTGCTAAAAAAGCAGGCCTAGAAGCGTCCGTAGCAACCTTGCTGTATGAGCGTGGCATTCAGACCAAAGAGGATTTAGAAGACTTTTTAGAACCCAAGCTTGAGAAACTACACGACCCTTATTTGCTCCATGATATGGACAAGGCAGTGGGGCGCATCCGACGGGCCATCGAAGATTATGAGCAAATCTTGATTTATGGTGACTATGATGCGGACGGGATGACCTCGGCCTCCATTATGAAGGAAACCTTGGAGCAGATGGGAGCAGAGGTGCAAGTCTACCTACCCAACCGCTTCACAGACGGCTATGGTCCCAATGAGAGTGTCTACAAATACTTTATCGAGCAACAAGGTATTTCCTTGATTATTACGGTGGACAATGGGGTTGCGGGCAATCAAGCCATTGCCATGGCTCAAGCGATGGGAGTCGATGTCATCGTGACCGACCACCACTCTATGCCAGAGGTTTTGCCAGATGCTTATGCGATCATTCATCCGGAGCATCCAGATGCGGATTATCCCTTCCATTATCTAGCAGGATGTGGTGTTGCCTTTAAGTTGGCCTGTGCCCTCCTAGAGGAAGTACCAGTCGATCTCTTAGACCTGGTAGCAATTGGGACCATTGCTGACATGGTGAGCCTGACAGATGAGAATCGGATCCTGGTCAAATACGGTCTGGGTGTTCTCCAACATACCCAGCGCATGGGCTTGCAGGAGCTCTTGGAGATCGCAGGGATTCGTCCGGAGGATGTCAATGAAGAAACGGTTGGTTTTCAGATTGCTCCTCGTCTCAATGCCCTTGGCCGCCTCGATGATCCCAATCCGGCCATTGAACTCCTGACTGGCTTTGACGATGAAGAGGCGCACGAGATTGCCCTCATGATTCATCAAAAGAATGAAGAACGAAAAGAGATCGTCCAAGCTATCTATGACGAAGCCAAAACCATGGTCGACCCAAGTTTGTCCGCCCAAGTCTTGGCCAAAGAAGGCTGGAATCCAGGGGTCCTTGGTATTGTAGCTGGTCGTTTATTGGAAGAGCTTCATCAGCCAGTTGTTGTTTTAAGCATTGAAGATGGGCGGGCTAAAGGAAGCGCTCGGAGTCCTGAGTCGGTCAATATCTTTGAGGCCCTCGATCCCCACCGGTCGCTCTTTGTCGCCTTTGGCGGGCATGCCGGTGCAGCAGGGATGACGCTTGAGGTGGACCAACTCCCTGCCTTGTCTCGGGCTCTTACGGATTACATTAGAGAGCAAGAGATTGATCTCAGTAGCAAGTCTAGCCTAGCCATCGATGAGGAACTACATCTAACAGAACTAACGCTTGAGACCTTGAAAAACTTTGATCGCTTGAGCCCTTTTGGCATGGACAATAAAAAACCAGTCTTTCTGGTCCGTAATTTCAAGGTAGAAGGGGCACGCTCGATGGGAGCTGGCAATACCCACTTGAAACTCAAGATCTCTCAAGAAGATGCGACCTTTGAGGTGGTTGCCTTTGGCTTGGGAAGTTTAGAGGCAGAGTTTGCGCAAGCGCAAGACCTAGAGCTAGCCGTGCAGTTGTCGGTCAACCAATGGAATGGCCAAACAACCCTTCAGCTCATGTTGGTTGATGCGCGTGTGGACGGCGTGCAGCTCTTTAATATCCGCTCTAAAAATGTCAGCCTCCCCGCAGGTGTTCCCGTTCTGGATTTTACTAAAGAATTGCCAGATCTATCTGGGGCATCCGCTGTGGTGGTTGGAAATATCCCAGAGGATATAGAGCAACTACGGCAAATCTTCCAAGAGCATGATTTGCAAGCCGTCTATTTCAAAAATGAGATCTCCAAAGCCTACTATCTGACAGGATACGGTAGCAGGGACCAGTATGCCAAGCTCTATAAGACCATCTACCAGTACCCAGAGTTTGATGTCCGCTACAAACTCAAAGACCTAGCAGCCTATCTCAAGATCCAGCAGATCCTCTTGGTCAAAATGATTCAGATCTTCCAAGAGCTGGGCTTCGTGACCATTGAAAATGGCATCATGAAGGTCAATAAAGAAGCAGAAAAACGAGAAATCGCAGAGAGCAGCATCTACCAAAACCTCAAACAAACCGTTAAAGAACAGGAGTTGATGGCCCTTGGAACGGTTCGTGAAATCTACGACTACCTGACAGGTCAGGCCTCATGAAAAAACACCTAAAAAAATTTCTCTGGCTCACTCCTATCCTACTTTTTTGCCTTTATTGGTTGGGAATCTACCTGAGCTTGAAGAACCCCATGGAAGAAATTAACTACTCCGAAAATGGTGGGATGATGCGCTATGTGATGTTTAAGCCCTTTACAGAAACGATAGGAAATGATGGTATCTGGAAAGAAGATGAGGGATTTCAAACCTACCCTTATTCAAAAGGAATTGTTGATGGAAACGAAGACCAGTCCGTGATGATGTTTAGAGGAACTCCCAACTGGACCTATATGTATGATTTTAAATTGGAAAAAGGTGTGACACTCGGATTTATATTTAAATACGACTCGTCAAAAAAGCTGTCTTTTCAGAAGGAGGTCTACCTTTCTAAAGAAGATACTACCTACGAGGGCCAGCAACTCCTTGATCAACTTGCCACCTATGGCAAAGACCGGACTTGGTTGAAAAAGCAAAGTAAGAAAGTCGCCGAACAATATATTCTTGGTACCTGGTTCAAAAATGGAAGCTCCCGTTATTCCCTGAAAAACTTGGGAGATATGAAAATCGAGTACAACAAATTGATAGAAGAATAGTAAGTTTTTTTAGAACTCAATCCCACATCTTTTTTCGGATGTGGGATTTTTGCTTTTGACGCGGGAGCTTGGGAAAATGATTTGGCAAAAAATGATGCAAGTTAGTGGAATTCATGATATAATGGAATGTAAAAAATTTTTTATGAAAGAAAGTTAACCATGAATTTAAAAGATTACATTGCAAGCATTGAAAACTATCCACAAGAAGGTATTACCTTCCGTGATATCAGCCCTTTGATGGCAGATGGCAATGCTTATAGTTATGCGATTCGTGAAATCGTTCAATACGCGACGGATAAGAAAATCGACATGATCGTTGGTCCTGAAGCGCGTGGGTTCATCGTTGGATGTCCGGTCGCTTTTGAGTTGGGAATTGGATTTGCGCCTGTTCGTAAGCCTGGTAAATTGCCACGTGAAGTCATCTCTGCTGACTACGAAAAAGAATACGGTGTGGATACCTTGACCATGCACGCCGATGCTATCAAACCAGGTCAACGCGTTCTCATCGTCGATGACCTCTTGGCAACAGGTGGTACGGTGAAAGCAACCATCGAAATGATCGAAAAACTCGGTGGAGTAGTTGCAGGTTGTGCCTTCTTGATCGAGCTCGATGATCTTAAAGGCCGCGAAGCGATCGGCGATTACGACTACAAAGTCTTGATGCATTACTGATATAGTCTAATACTATAACTGGCTACAGAAAAACCATAATTGAAAACTATAAGCTCCTATCATATAATGTTAGTTAAGAACTTGTAAGATGGGAGCTTTTTATGCCAATTACTCTAGATAAAAAATTACCAGCAGTCGATATCCTTCGTTCAGAAAATATTTTTGTCATGGATGATGTTCGGGCGACTCACCAGGATATTCGGCCGATGAATGTTCTCATTCTTAATCTGATGCCGACCAAGGTTGCGACAGAAACCCAGCTCTTACGGCTCCTTGCCAACACGCCCTTGCAGATCAATGTTGATTTCCTCTACATGGCCAGCCATGAATCCAAGAATACAGCGGCTGAGCATTTGGAGAGCTTCTACAAGACCTTTGAGGATATCAAGGATAATTACTATGACGGCTTGATTGTGACAGGAGCGCCTGTCGAAAAGATGGACTTTGAAGAAGTAGACTACTGGGAAGAATTAACCCAGGTCTTTGAATGGTCTAAACGGCATGTCTTTTCTACCTTGCACCTTTGTTGGGGAGCCCAGGCTGGACTGTACCACCGTTACGGGATTCAAAAAGTAGAGCTCTGTGACAAGCTATCGGGTATCTATGACCAAGCAGTGGTGCGTCCCGATAGTCTGCTCATGAGAGGCTTTGACGATCGCTTCCTTGCCCCTCATTCCCGCTATACAGATATTCCTTTGAAGGAAGTCCTTGAAAAGAGCAATCTTCAAGTGATCGCGCAAGGAAATGAAGTTGGGCTTTCCATCATCGCTAGTCCAGATATGCGTGAGGTCTATAGCTTTGGCCATCTGGAATATGATCGCGATACGCTGGCAAAAGAATACCACCGAGATGTCAAGGCAGGTTTGGATCCGGACGTTCCCAAGAATTACTTTGATGGGGATGACGCTAATACAGAGCCTCGCATTCGTTGGAATCTAGCTGCGACGACCTTCTTTAGTAATTGGATCAACTATGCGGTTTATCAAGAAACACCTTACCGCTTGGAAGAATTGGAAAAAGATATTTCATTTTATGGTTACCTATAAAGGGGAATTATGACATATTCACAAGCATTTAAGTATGGCAACTTGGTTCTTCCAAGTGCCTTGCTTTTTCATTATCATGAATTGTTTGACCAAGCAGATGACTACTTGGTTTGGCAGTTTTTCTTCCTTCAAAATACGACCGGTCAAGAGACCTTGACTCCTAATCAGATTGCTAGTCATCTGGGAAAAACGGTGACAGAAGTCAATCGGATTATGTCCAATTTGACCACCAAGGGACTTCTTCAATATCGGACCATTGAGCTCAATGGAGAAATTGAGGCCATCTTTGATGCGACCATTGCCCTGGAACGCTTGGATGAAATTTTAGAGGCTCAGACACAAGGGAAGACACAGAGTGCTCCTGCCAAGGGAAATGTCATCAAGGACTTGGTGGAAACCTTCCAACAAGAACTGGGACGACTATTGACACCTTTTGAGATTGAAGACTTGACCAAGACCGTGCGCGAAGATCAGACAGATCCAGATGTGATCAAGGCAGCGCTACGAGAAGCCGTCTTTAACGGCAAGCCTCACTGGAAATATATCCAAGCCATTTTGCGAAACTGGCGCAGTGAAGGCATCAACAGTCTGGTCCAAGTAGAGGCGAAACTACAAGAACGCGAGCAAGCCAACCCACGCAATGTGACGATTTCAGACGATTTCTTACAGGCCATGGATTTATGGAAGGATTAAAAAGACTAGCACTCTTAAAGTGCTAGCTTTTTTTGTTTATAAATAGTCCGCGTAAGCTTTTTCTAATTTGGTGAGGAGTTCTTGTTTTTCCTCGTCACTAGCAAAGGAAGCCTGGATGGCATCGACATTGTGCTGGTAAAAGTCAGCTTCCTTGGTTTGGAAATGCTGATGGTAGAGGGCATATTCCTTGGTCAAATCCGTATCAGATACAGTCCGGTTATCAGTATTGATACTGATCCGAGCTCCGGCTGCCTTCATCTTCAGATAAGGGAAATCCTCTATAGTCGGTGCGGCTTTTGTCTGTAAGTTGCTGGTCAAGCAGAGTTCACCCGTGACCCCATTGTCAATAAAGGATTGGAGTAAGGCTGGTTCATGAGATAGAGCTGTCACGTGGCCATTGCGTTTGATGCCAAATGCAATCGATTGGGCTACAAAGTGTGGGCAATGACACTCACCTGCGTGAAGTGTCATAGGACGATGGTAACTCTTGACTTGCTCAATTAGAGGTCGAATATCTTCTGGAGAGTAGTTGTGCTCATCACCAGCGAAGTCAAAGCCGACAAATTCCTGATCCCTAACTTGGTTGGCTTCTGCCAGGATGCGAGAGGTGAGTTTTGGATCGGACTGGCGCATGCCACAAACAAGGGCTTTGGCTGTAATGCCAAATTCATCCTGGGCTTGGCGCAATCCTTCACAGACAGCATCGATGGTCTCTGGGACGGTAAGTCCTTGGTCCATGGATAATTCTGGGGCAAAACGAACCTCGATGTAGAGGACATTCTCCAGAGCCGCTTGCTTAGCGACATCGTAAGCAGCAAGGGTCAGGGCTTCCTTGGTTTGAAGGAGCGGGCGAATGTAATCAAAGGCCTCTAAATAGTCCAAGAGATTCTCACAGTGGGCAGGGGCGGTGACATGGTGCTTGAGCTCTTCATCGCTAGCAGGTAGGTCAATATTGGCCAGAACTGCCAATTGGCGAATGATTGGAAGAGACAAGGAACCGTCTAAGTGACAGTGGAGTTCCGTCTTTGCCAAACTATGAAAATCGATCATGGACATGGTTTTCTCCTTAAAATTGTATTTTTTCTATACTATCATTTTGACCAGAAAAGTCAAGTAAAGCTAGCATAGCAGATTTTTGAAACTAGCGCCTGGATTTGATATGCTAGTACTAGCTTAGAAAAAGGAGAACAGAGATGTCAGACTATCAATTACCAGAAGTATGGGAAGCACCGAGTCAAATGGGAGGAGCCTGGGGAGGTTTGAACCAACCAACAGCAGGTGCCCGCTTTGAACAAAGACTTCCAAAAGGTGATCAGCCTTTCCAACTCTATACCCTTCCAACCCCAAATGGGATCAAGGTGACTATTATGCTAGAGGAATTGAAAGAGCTGGGAGTGGATGCGGGCTATGACGCTTATCGCATCAAGATTGGTGATGGGGATCAATTCGGCAGTGACTTTGTAGCCATCAATCCAAACTCGAAAATTCCAGCCATGTTGGATCAATCAGGTGACCAAGCCATTCGGGTCTTTGAATCAGCCAATATTCTCTTGTATTTAGCAGAGAAATTTGGACAATTGATTCCGACAGATCCTGCTAAACGGACAGAAGTGCTCAACTGGCTCTTCTGGCAGACAGGGGCTGCACCATTTTTAGGGGGAGGCTTTGGTCACTTCTTCCATTATGCGCCTGAGAAAATCGAGTATGCCATCAATCGCTTTGCCATGGAAGCCAAACGCCAATTGGACCTACTGGACAAGGAATTGGCGACCAAACCTTATATTGCAGGAGATGACTACACCATAGCGGATATTGCCATCTGGTCTTGGTATGGCCGTCTAGCCCAAGACAAGGTCTGGGATCGTGCTGGAATTTTCCTAGATGTGAAGGAATACAAACATTTGCAAGCTTGGACAGAGAAAATTGCTAATCGCCCAGCAGTGCAACGTGGCTTGGAAGTGGAATATAAGGAAATTGACTAAAGTCTAAGCATAGATAATTCAATTGTATTGAGATTTTCCTTAGGTGAGTCCGGACGTCAGCGAACTTCGTAGAAGTTCCATGACTTAGTTTTGAACCTAAGGTTTCAAAACTCCCGAGTGCATGAAACAAAATAGTTCCATGCACTTTTCTCACTGCGGAAAACTCAATACGTATTTTATTAGCTCCAAAAATAAGAGATTTCTCAACTTATATATCTAGCTAGAACAATATAGAAGCAATTTGACAAGGCGCCGTCGCGCCTTTTTTTAATGCTGCAAACATGGTATACTAAAGGGTGGAATAAAAGTATAGAAAGAAACACATGGAATTTACAAAATTATCAAATCGCTTGGACTTGGTGGCTAGCTTCGTCCCAGAAGGAGCGCGTCTGTTAGATGTGGGAAGTGACCACGCTTATCTCCCAATCGCTCTTTTACAGGGAGGCAAGATTGAGGCTGCTATTGCAGGGGAAGTGGTTGAGGGACCTTATCAGTCTGCCCTGCAAAATGTTGCCGATAATGGTTTAGAGGACAAGATTGAAGTCCGCCTAGCTAATGGCTTGGCTGCATTTGAACCAACAGATAGTATTTCCTGCATCACCATCGCAGGAATGGGCGGGCGCTTGATTGCGGATATCCTAGCAGCAGGTCTCGAGAAATTAGCCGGTGTCTCTCGCTTGGTCTTGCAGCCCAATAATCGAGAGGATGAACTGCGGGCTTGGTTAGTGGACCATGATTTTCGCCTTGTTGATGAAGCTATCTTGGAAGAAAATGAGAAGTTCTATGAGATCCTCGTGGTGGAACAGGGTTCTCAAGAGTTGTCAGCCAAGGAACTACGCTTTGGTCCCTATTTGATGCTGGAACAAGCTCCAGCCTTTGTCCAAAAGTGGTCCAAGGAAGTGGAGAAATTGGCCTTTGCCTTGGAGCAAGTCCCAGTTGAGAATCAATCTGCCAGAGCATCGTTAGAAGAGCGCATCGCACAAATCAAGGAGGTTCTACATGTTAGCAAGTGAAGTCATCAAACGCTATGAAGCATACTGTCCTCAGGAATTGTCCATGGAGGGAGATGTCCGTGGCTTACAGGTCGGTACGCTACAAAAAGATATCCATAAGGTCATGATAGCCTTGGATATCCGGGAGCAGACGGTGGCTGAAGCCATCGCTCATGGAGTGGACTTGATCATCGTCAAGCACGCGCCTATTTTCCGTCCCATCAAGGATTTGGTAGCTGATCGGGCTCAAAATCAGATTTATATTGACCTGATCAAGCATGATATCGCTGTCTACGTCAGCCATACCAATATTGACATTGTCCCAGATGGTCTCAACGATTGGTTCTGCCAGCTCTTGGACATTGAAAATACAGAGCCCCTCAGTTTGACGAGAGAAGGGCTCGGAATTGGTCGCATCGGTCGGGTAGCTACTCAAACCTTTGGCCAGTTGGCTAGCAAGGTCAAAGAAACCTTTGGCTTAGATGCTTTGCGCTTGGTCAGTTATGATCAGGCTGACCTGGATCGGGTCATTGAGTGCGTCGCCATCTGTGGAGGAAGTGGCCAGTCCTTTTACAAGGATGCTCTCGCCAGGGGAGCAGAGGTCTATATCACAGGAGATATCTACTATCACACGGCTCAGGACATGCTGAGCGATGGTCTCCTGGCCTTGGATCCAGGACACCATATCGAAGTTCTTTTTGTGTCAAAATTAGTAGAAAAGCTCAATCAGTGGAAGGCTGAAGAAGTGTGGGAGATTGAGGTGATTGGCAGTCAAGCCAGCACCAATCCTTTTTATCATATCTAAGGGGTCATGATGAAAGTTGCCATTATTGGTGCAGGGATCGTGGGATCTACTGCAGCCTATTATTTATCTAAAGAAGCACAGGTGAATGTGACCGTCTATGACCATGGAGTGGGCCAAGCAACTAAGGCGGCGGCAGGCATTATTAGCCCTTGGTTTTCCAAGCGGAGAAATAAAGCCTGGTATCGCCTGGCTCGTCTGGGAGCAGATTTTTACCAAGAATTGGTAGAAGATCTGGCCAAGGACGGAATTAAAACAGATTTTTACCAGCAGACCGGTGTCTATCTCCTCAAGAAAAATGAGGAAAAATTAGAGGAACTCTATCAGTTGGCGCTGAGCCGTCGGGAAGAATCTCCCTTGATTGGAGACTTGGCGATTTTAACCAAAGAAGAAGTAGCCCAGCAATTCCCAGGTCTGCAAGGTTTTGAGAAGCTGGTCTATGCATCAGGTGGAGCCCATGTAGAAGGAGCTCTTCTGACGGAAACCCTTCTTCAGGCAAGTGGGGCAAGAGTGGTCCAGGAAGAGGCTACCCTCTCAGTCTCAAGTGATGGCTATCAGATTGCTGGTGAAAACTATGACCAAGTCATCCTAGCAACAGGGGCCTGGCTGGGGCAAATCCTCGATCCACTTGGCTACCAAGTCGATGTCCGTCCCCAAAAAGGACAGTTGAGGGATTATCAGCTAGAGCTAGATACTGATGACTATCCTGTTGTCATGCCGGAAGGAGAGCTGGATATCATTCCATTTCAGCAGGGCAAGATCAGTATGGGAGCCACCCATGAAAATGAGATGGGCTTTGACCTGACGGTGGATCAAGCTCTGCTAAATCAGATGGAAATAGAAGCTCTGTTTTACTATCCAGAACTAGCTCAAGCGGAAGTCGTCGGGGAGCGCGTGGGAAGTCGTGCCTACACCAGTGATTTTTCACCATTTTGGGGAGCTGTTCCTGATCGAGCAGGCCTCTATGTCGCTAGTGGACTTGGTTCGTCTGGCCTCACAACAGGTCCCATCATTGGGTGGCACCTGGCCCAACTAGTGGTAGGAGGAAAGGTGCGCTTAGATTCAGCGGATTATCCAGTTGAACAATATGTGAAGAAGTAGGCTGGGACAAAAGTCCTAGCCTCTCAATTGTCTTTGGATTGTCGAGCAAGACGCAATAAAGAGTATGAAGTTAGCCTTATAAAGACCTTGAAGAATTCTTACGAGGGTATTGAGGAGATTGAGATTATAAATCCATCCTATAGCTCCATTCCTTCAGAAGCATGGGGAGCTGAGGTGAAACTCACATTTGTTGACGGGACTTGCAAGAAACATGTATTAGCTTATGATAAAGATGCGAATAAAATTAAGATAGGGGTCTATCATAATGAAGATGAGGAATTTCAGAGCTTTATGGATTCTAGGAGAGGAACGACAAAATCAAGAGTAAGGGTAAGATATTCGGATGGTTCAGAAGAGAAGCAGTGATCAGTGAATAAAAGTATATCAATGAGATTTAGTCCGAGCGTCCTATTTGAATCACTATAATGAAGATCGTTAACGAGACTTTTTCTCACAACCTGTCATCACCTTGTAACACAAATGCAAGGTGACTTTTTTATATAAACATGATAAAATAAGGGTAATGACTACGTAGAAAGGCCTACCATTATGAAAGGTATTATTTTAGCAGGGGGCTCAGGAACTCGCTTGTATCCATTGACACGAGCGGCTTCTAAACAGTTGATGCCCATTTATGACAAACCAATGATCTACTATCCGCTGTCAACCCTTATGTTGGCTGGGATCAAAGACATCCTGATCATCTCGACTCCTCAAGACCTTCCTCGTTTTGAAGAGCTTCTTGGAGATGGTTCTGAACTAGGAATTTCTCTCTCTTATGCAGAGCAACCAAGTCCAGATGGTTTGGCGCAAGCCTTCATCATCGGAGAAGACTTTATCGGTGACGATCATGTTGCCCTCATCCTTGGGGATAATATCTTCCACGGAAATGGCTTAACCAAGATGTTGCAACGGGCAGAAGCCAAAGAAAAAGGTGCGACTGTCTTTGGTTACCAAGTCAAAGATCCAGAACGCTTTGGTGTGGTAGAGTTTGACGCGGATATGAACGCTATCTCTATCGAAGAAAAACCAGAACATCCAAAATCCAACTTTGCGGTGACAGGACTTTACTTCTATGACAACGATGTGGTAGAGATTGCCAAAAACATCAAACCAAGTCCTCGTGGAGAGCTTGAAATCACAGATGTCAACAAGGCTTATTTGGAGCGTGGAGATCTTTCTGTTGAGCTCATGGGCCGTGGTTTTGCTTGGTTGGATACAGGAACTCACGAAAGTCTCTTGCAGGCTTCTCAATATATCGAGACTGTTCAACGTTTGCAAAACGTCCAAGTTGCCAACCTTGAAGAAATCGCCTATCGCATGGGCTATATTACCAAAGAGCAAGTCTATGAATTGGCACAACCTCTGAAGAAAAATGAATACGGACAATACTTGCTCCGTTTGATTGGAGAAGCTTAATGACAGAACAATTTTTCGGAAAAGAATTAGCAGCCCGCAAGATTGAAGCCATCCCTGGTTTGATGGAGTTTGATATTCCAGTCCATGGGGACAATCGTGGCTGGTTCAAGGAAAACTTTCAAAAGGAAAAAATGCTTCCTCTTGGATTCCCTGAAAGCTTCTTTGCGGAAGGCAAGTTACAAAACAACGTTTCTTTTTCACGCAAGCATGTCTTACGTGGTCTGCATGCAGAACCTTGGGACAAGTACATCTCTGTAGCAGATGAAGGAAAGGTTCTTGGAACTTGGGTAGACCTTCGCGAAGGCGATACCTTTGGGAATACCTACCAAACTGTGATTGATGCTTCAAAAGGCATCTTCGTACCACGTGGCGTAGCCAATGGTTTCCAAGTCTTGTCTGACAAAGTAGCCTACAGCTATTTGGTCAATGATTACTGGGCATTGGAACTCAAGCCAAAATATGCTTTTGTCAACTATGCAGACCCAAGTCTAGACATCCAGTGGGAAAATTTGGAAGAAGCAGAAGTCTCAGAAGCAGACAAGAATCACCCATTGCTCAAAGACGTCAAACCCCTAAAAGCAGAAGATTTGTAAGAATGAAGCTCTTAAAACAATCAAGAACATCATTATATAGTTTTTAGCTTTGCTATAAACGAGCGAAGCGAGCTATATGCTTAGCTTTCCGCCGTGAGAAAAGCACCTGAACCATTGTGTTTCAGGTGCTCGGAAGTTTTGAGACACTAGGCTCAAAACTTAGTCATGGAACTTCCTGGATTGCTGAAATCATCCACTGGATAATTTCACCTAACGTCCGTACTCACCTAAGGAAAGCTAAAAAAAGATTGATTTAAGGAACAATCAAAACTAAAAATTATTTGGAGAAAAAATGTCAGAATATAAACATATCATCGTAACCGGTGGAGCTGGTTTCATCGGTTCAAACTTCGTACACTATGTCTACAACAACCATCCAGACGTGCATGTGACTGTCCTTGATAAACTTACTTATGCTGGAAACCGTGCCAATATCGAAGAAATCCTTGGAGATCGTGTTGAGTTGGTTGTGGGAGACATCGCTGATGCTGAATTAGTTGACAAATTGGCTGCCAAGGCTGATGCGATTGTTCACTATGCGGCAGAAAGCCACAATGACAACTCCCTCAAAGACCCATCTCCATTTATCTACACAAACTTTGTTGGAACATACACACTCTTGGAAGCGGCTCGTAAATACGACATTCGTTTCCACCACGTGTCAACAGACGAAGTGTATGGAGACCTTCCATTGCGCGAAGATCTTCCTGGACATGGGGAAGGTCCTGGTGAAAAATTCACTGCTGAAACAAAATACAACCCATCATCACCTTATTCATCAACCAAGGCTGCTTCAGACTTGATCGTGAAGGCTTGGGTTCGTTCCTTTGGTGTTAAAGCAACGATTTCTAACTGTTCAAACAACTACGGGCCATACCAACACATCGAAAAATTCATCCCACGTCAAATCACCAATATCTTGTCTGGCATCAAGCCAAAACTTTATGGTGAAGGGAAGAACGTCCGTGACTGGATCCACACTAACGACCACTCAACTGGTGTTTGGGCTATCCTCACTAAAGGCCGTATTGGTGAAACTTACCTGATCGGTGCCGATGGTGAAAAGAATAACAAAGAAGTGCTGGAGTTGATCCTTGAAAAAATGGGTCAACCAAAAGACGCCTACGACCGTGTAACAGACCGTGCTGGTCACGATTTGCGTTATGCCATCGATTCAACCAAATTGCGTGAAGAATTAGGTTGGGAACCACAATTCACAAACTTTGAAGCAGGTTTGGAAGATACCATCAAGTGGTACACAGACCACCAAGACTGGTGGAAGGCTGAAAAAGAAGCTGTAGAAGCCAACTATGCGAAAACACAAAAAGTTTTGAAATAATGAAGAAGGTCCAAGTGGAAAATCACTTGGACTTTTTTCAGATATTTTTCTGAAAATCAAAAAATTAACCATTGATTTGTGGTATAATATGGTTAGTTTTTATGATGAATCAATAAGGGGGATATGATGAATCAAAACGATTGGGTTGAATACTTTGAAGCGGTCAATGGTCGCAAGCCAAGTATGCAAGAATTTCAAGAAGCGCGTGAAAAAGGGGAGTTTGTCGTAGAGCGAAAAGAAGAGCCGACTCCAGCAACTGAGGCGCAGGCTCCAACGACAGAGGCACCAGCTCCAGCTCAAGAAGCACCTGTTGCACCTAGTGCGCCTCTTTCACAAGAGCAGCCAGCTGTTGTCCAACCGCAGCCATCGGCGAAAACCTTACAACCTGTTCCAAGACCGAAAAAATTGACATTTTCTTTTAATAAACAAACCCAAATTGGGGCTGCAGTTGCGGGACTTGTCGCAGTGATTGCCTTTGCTTGGTTCTTTTTCTTTTCAGGTGGGCCAAGTCTAGATGGTGTTTGGTTGAGAAATACGGATTCTAGTCCGATCACTTATGAACTAAGTGGAAAGAAACAAAAAGTCAATGGTAGCGAGACCATCAAAAAGGTTCTCAAGGGCAATGAAGCGAAAAAAGAATTTAATACCGCACTTTCTTTGTTAAATTCGACAGACTTGCATTCACTTGCGGATGTCGATAAGAAATTTAACCTGAAGACAACAGAAATAGTTGTGATTAAGTCTGGTGGGAACACGCGCTATAACTTGCTCCAAAAAGACGGAAGCAATATTATTTTAAGAAATGATTTATTCGACTTGAAAACTTATAAATCATACGAAGGAAACTTTGAAGATAATTTGGTCTATCACAAGGTTGAAACACCAAAGGCCATGGTTGGAAAGTGGAAGAATGTGACAGAAGGAGATAATACAACTGTTCAGATTTCAGATCATGGAATTATAAGTGATAAGTATTACGATAACAAGGCTTACGCATTCTATTCTCTAGCTGATCAAGAAAAGTATGATGGAGACACGACTTCTAAAGAAGAGATTGAACACACATTTGAAGTCATTCAAGAAGCGGTGAAATCAGAAGGCTATCAAGTGAAGAGCGCTAAGGAAGTCTATATACAAGCTAATTCAAATTATTGTTTCGTACCTGTCAACGGTGGAAAAAACATACTCGTCTTACGTGGTGGTAATGAATTTGCCGCAAAATTAGAAAAAGTAAAATAATGAAAGGACCGCAAGGTCCTTTTTGTTTCCAAACTTCTTAATGAAAAACTATTCATGTCTAGGCAAAAATATGGTAAAATGGATAAGATGTGTCTGAGATGACTATTTCTTCTCAGACGACTACAGGTAATGGAGTAGAAAATGCAAAATAGACCTATTATTATTGGTGTTACTGGTGGTTCTGGTGGTGGAAAGACCAGTGTGTCTCGTGCCATTTTGGCCAATTTCCCGAATGAAAAGATTGCCATGATTGAGCATGATTCTTATTACAAGGACCAAAGTCATTTGACCTTTGAGGAGCGGATCAAGACCAACTATGACCATCCTTTTGCCTTTGATACGGACTTGATGATTGCGCAGATCAATGAACTCTTGGCAGGTCGTCCAGTGGATATCCCAACCTATGACTATGCAGAGCATACACGCAGCAGCAAGACCTATCGTCAGGAACCTCAAGATGTCTTTATCGTGGAAGGGATCTTGGTCCTTGAAGACAAGCGCCTTCGAGACTTGATGGATATCAAGATCTTTGTGGATACGGATGATGATGTTCGGATCATTCGCCGGATCAAGCGCGATATGGAGGAGCGTGGCCGGAGTCTCGATAGTGTCATTGAGCAATACCTTGGTGTGGTAAAACCGATGTACCACCAGTTCATTGAGCCTACCAAGCGCTATGCGGATGTGATTATTCCTGAGGGCGTGACCAATACAGTTGCGATTGACTTGATCACAACCAAGATTGAGAAAATCCTCAACGAGGCGCGTGAGGGAAAATAAAGATAGGGAGAAAGAGGACAATCGATCTCCATCGTTTATCATTAGTTGGAATAATTGAATGTCGCAGTAGTTGGTGAGACTCTTCATTCGCTAAAAGACTCGAAAGAGTTCTCAATCAACTTCGCGGGAGTGGTACCAGAAATGTTATGTAACATTTGTACCACTCCCTCTTTTTCCTAGGGAGAATGGAAATGAAAAGGGAGTTTCATTCGCGGACCAAGGCGTTCGCTTGTTTATTGACCATGTGTGCTGGTTTTTCAGATGCTTATACCTTTATTTGTCGGGGTGGGACCTTGGCGGCAGGCCAGACGGGAAATGTGGTTTTTCTATCGGTTGGTTTGATCGGCCAGCAGATCTCAGATGTAGAAGTGAAGTTAGCCACGATGCTGGCCTTTATGCTGGGGATCTTTTTAATGACGGTCTTGCGTCGCTTGATTGATAATTCAGTCTGGCGCTTGAGTACCCTAGTGCCCTATATCCTCACAACTTTGGTGACGGGATTTTTGCCAGCATCGGTAAAAAATGTCTTCATCGTGCCTTTTTTTGGCCTGAGTTTAGGAATCGTAGCGACCTCATTTGGAGAAGTAGGTAGCTATGCCTACAACCACTCTTTTATGACCGGAAATCTCAAGAAAACCATGGTAGCTTATGGAAATTTTGTTAGAGACAGGGAGATGAAATTCCTTTGGGAAGCCATCTTTATGACTTGCTTGATCGGGAGTTTTGTCTTTGGGGCCATTTTTTCGACCTACTTGATCCAGTTTTATGGATTAGAGACCATCTGGCTGGTATCCATTATCTTGACTATCTTTTTAATCTATCGTGCCATTCAGTATTTTGAAGTCTTTCACTTCAATCGGCGACATGAATAGATAAAATAATTTTTAGAAGAATGAGTTAAATGATTCTGCAAAGAAATAAAACTGAGATTTCATTTTTAAAATGAATCAAGAATATATTGAAACTTTCCGCCGTGAGAAAAGTGCTAGAAACAAAATTGTTTCTAGCACTCGGAATTATTGAGACCTTAGGCTCAATAATTAGTCATGGAACTTCTTTGAAGTTCGCTGACGTCCGTCCTCACCTAAGGAAAGTTTTTCAGATAACTTTATCTATATTCCAGAGGCTGGGACAAAAGTCCTAGCCTCTCAATTGTTTTTGGATTGTCGAGCAAGACGCAGTGGTTGAGTGGGCTCTACTACGCTGATTTCATCAGCTTTTACAGCCCTACTCAACTGTGCGGAGGTGGGACGACGAAATCGAATTCTAACGAATGACCGATTTCTGTCCCACTCTCTTTTCTTTCGCTGTTTGAAGCTTAATTTTTGGGCAAAGATTTGGTATAATGAAAGGTATGAAACATTCGGAAAAAGAATCACAATACCAACTTTTACTGGCACAGTTAGACGCTCTCTTAACAGGTGAAAGCAATGCCTTGGCCAATTTGTCTAACGCCAGTGCCCTCTTAAATCAAGCCCTGCCTCGTTCTGTCTTTGCGGGTTTTTATTTGTATGACCAGTCAGAATTGATCTTGGGACCCTTTCAGGGGGGCGTCTCTTGTGTCCACATCGCACTTGGAAAGGGTGTCTGTGGAGAAGCAGCTCAAAAGCAGGAAACCATGATTGTCGATGATGTCCGCCAACATGCCAACTATATTTCCTGTGATAGCCGGGCCATGAGTGAAATTGTGGTACCTATGGTCAAGGACGGTCAGCTCCTTGGGGTATTAGACCTGGACTCAGAATGCGTCTCTGACTACGATCAGCTGGATCAAGAGTATTTGGAAGAGTTTGTCGCTCTCTTGATCGAAAAGACAAACTGGGACTTTAAGATGTTTGGAGTTAAGAACTAATGTATCAAGCTTTATATCGGAAATACCGTAGCCAGACCTTTGGTCAATTGGTCGGCCAGCAAGTGGTGGCACGGACTTTGAGACAGGCAGTGGAGCAGGACAAGATCAGCCATGCCTATCTCTTTTCTGGACCTCGTGGAACTGGGAAAACGAGTGTGGCCAAGATCTTTGCTAAGGCCATGAACTGTCCCAATCAAGTCAATGGGGAGCCGTGTAACAACTGCTATATCTGTGAATCCATTACCAATGGGAGTCTAGAAGATGTCATCGAGATTGATGCGGCCTCCAACAATGGGGTCGATGAAATTCGGGACATTCGCGACAAATCCACCTATGCTCCGAGTCTAGCCAAGCACAAGGTCTACATTATCGATGAGGTCCATATGCTCTCAACAGGGGCCTTTAACGCCTTGTTGAAGACACTGGAAGAGCCCACGGAAAATGTGGTCTTTATCCTTGCAACAACGGAATTGCACAAAATTCCAGCCACTATTCTGTCACGGGTGCAACGCTTTGAATTCAAATCCATCAAACTACCGGATATCGTTCACCATTTGGAAAGCATCTTAGCTACAGAAGGCATTGCCTATGAAGCAGATGCTGTCCAGATCATTGCTCGGCGCGCTGAAGGTGGGATGCGGGATGCCTTGTCCATTTTGGACCAAGCCCTGAGTCTGACTGCGGGTAGTGAGTTGACGACAGCAATCGCTGAAGAGATTACTGGCTCCATCAGTCTAGCTGCGCTCGATCAGTACGTGGCTGCCATCCTGGCTCATGATGCGACAGCGGCGCTGGATCAGCTAGCGATTATCTTTGATAATGGGAAGAATATGGCCCGCTTTGTTACGGACTTACTTCAATATCTGAGAGATCTCTTGATTGTCCAGACAGGCGGAGAAAACACTCACGCTAGTGACTTATTTGCGGCGAATCTTGAAGCCGATCAAGCCCGTCTTTTTGCCCTGATTGACCAGGCGACGACTAGTCTAGCGGATATCAAAAATAGCCTGCAACCGCGTATCTATACTGAAATGATGACCATTAAATTGGCTGAAAGCACGGGCCAAGTTTCTAACTCAGCTGCTCTGGAGGTTCCTTCCAATGTGCTAGCTCAGCTGGAAGACTTAAAAAAGGAAGTCGCACAGCTCAAGCAACAGTTAGCGCAATCAGGTAGCAGTCTTCCTGCTTCAAAACCAGCAGTAGCTCGCCCAACCAAGTCGAGCAAGGGCTACCGTGCAGATCGAAACAAGGTCAACGCGATCTTGCAAGAGGCGGTTGAAAACCCAGAGTTGGCACGGACCAACTTGATCCGTCTTCAGAATGCTTGGGGGGAAATCATCGAGAGCTTGGCAGGTGCGGATAAGGCCCTCTTAATCGGATCCCAGCCGGTCGCTGCCAATGAGAACCATGCGATTTTAGCCTTTGAGTCTGCCTTTAATGCCGAACAGACCATGAAGCGGGACAACCTCAATACCATGTTTGGAAATATCCTCAGCAATGCTGCTGGCTTCTCACCAGAGATTTTAGCGGTTTCGATGGAAGAATGGACCCAAATTCGGGCAGAGTTTTCGGCTAAGGCGCGTGGGCAAAAAGCGGAAGTGGTGGAAGAAGAGGAAAGCGTCATCCCTGAGGAATTTCACTTTTTATCCGATAAAATCACCCTGCAAGACGATTAATACATGAATTTTTTACTGAATCATGGTAAAATAATTTTATGAATAGAAAACAATTTGCAGTGATAGCAGTCTTTACTGCTATGGAGACTTATTTTTTCAATGAAGCGACTATGGCGGGTCAAATGCTCTTTGCATGTTTTTGGGCCCTCTTGATCTTGCGCAATCTCCAGACGGCCTATATGGTGGAGAAAATTGCTAGTGCCATTGAAAAAGAAATTAAGAAGAGAAGAAAATAAAACCTTTGAAAAGGAATCCTTTTTCAAAGGTTTTTTCTATGGCTATAGATAAAGTAACTCTAAACGACTGTTCAGTTTTCCTAGATTTTTCTAGGAAATTTTTTCTATTTCATAAACATTTCACATTTCTTTTCTATAATAACTATAACAAATGATGAAAGCGTCCACATTGTATCGCCGTGGACCTTGAAATGGAGGGTAAGATCATGCTCTTACAACAGGCAATCGCCTATATTTCTCGGAAAAGAACGAGGAATCTGGTTCTCTTTCTGATTCTCCTCTTGATCCTCTCTTGCTTGTATTTCTGTTTTTCACTGATGCAAGTGGGTGAAAGGTTGGAGGACCATATCAAACAGTCGGCTGGGACCAGTTTTGCCCTGACCAGTAAGCAAGGGGATACTCCCTTTGCTCTGAAGGAAGCTGAAAAGGTGCAGCAACTAGCTGGGGTGGGAGCTATGGTTCCTCAATATGAAAGTCCCGTTCGCATTCTTGGTAAAGAAGCGGTGACGGGACAGCAGTCGGTGGAGCGAGACGATTTGGGGCAGGAAGCCAAGCAAGCGCTAGGCGCTGTCTTTACCCAGAAGACAGACCAGCACCTGGATTTCCGGAGTAGCAGTTTCCAACTGGTGCAAGGCAAGCACTTATCCGACAAGGCTCGCGGCCAGATCTTGATCCACCAAGAGTTGGCTAAGAAGAACAAGCTAAAGGTCGGAGATTCCTTGACCTTATCCAGCTTTCAGATGGGGGAGACTCCCGCCAAAGAGCAAACCTTTAAAATCATAGGGATCTTTTCGGGTAAGAAACAGGAAAAATTCACAGGGATGACCTCTGATCTGAGTGAAAACCAAGTCTACCTCCCTTATGAGGATGCGACCAAGCTCCTAGGTCTCAGTCAGCAAGAAGTGACCCAGGTCACCTTTGGCGTCAAAGATCCTGAGAAAATCGATGCCCTCTTGAAGCAAGTTAAAAGCTTGGATCTGGATTGGCAGTCTCTACGTTTGGTCGAAGATCGCAAGGCCTTTGACCAGATGAAGGAATCCTCTCAGACCCTAGAAGGCCTGGTGCGGATCATGATGATCGTCCTCCTGGTGACGGGAGCCGGTGCCCTATCGCTCTTACTCAGTCTCTGGACACGGGAGCGGATCCATGAAATCGGGGTGCTTTTATCCATTGGGAAGAGCAAGGGCCGGATCTTTAGACAGTTCCTTTTGGAAGTGGTGCTGGTATCCTTACTAGCAGTGATCCCAGCCTTTCTCATCGGGCGGATGGTCAGCCATCGTTTCTTAGAGCAGTTTGTCGGACAGACGGGTCAACAGCAGACCCTAGACTTGCTCAACCAAGTCCCTCAAGGCCTTTCCTTAGGAATCGCCTATGCTAGCCTCTTGTGCTTGATCCTTCTGTCGCTCGGTGTAACGACTAGCATGATCTGGCGCAAGACCCCAAAAGAAATATTAACAAAAATGAGTTAAGGAGAAATGACATATATGCTAGAACTCAAACATGTATCCTATAGTTACCAAAGCTACCAAGAAGAGATCTTCTCAGACGTGAACTATCAGTTCAAAAATGGGACTTTTTACAGCATTATCGGTCAGTCTGGAGCAGGGAAATCAACCCTCCTATCCCTCTTGGCTGGTCTGGACAATCCCAAGAAGGGACAGGTTCTCTTTGATGGGGAGGACATCCAGACCAAAGGGTCTAGCTACCACCGCAAGCACCATGTCTCCCTGGTCTTTCAGAATTACAATCTGATTGACTATTTGACGCCACTTGAAAATGTTCGCCTGGTCAACAAACAAGCTGGGAAAGACATTCTCTTGGAGTTGGGATTGGACGAAACGCAAATCAAACGCAATGTCCTACAACTATCCGGCGGGCAGCAACAACGGGTGGCCATTGCGCGTGCGCTTGTTTCAGAAGCACCTGTCATCTTAGCAGATGAGCCGACAGGAAACTTAGATGAACAGACAGCTGGTGATATCATTGCCATTTTGAAGAAGTTGGCCAAGGAACGCCAAAAATGTGTCATCGTCGTCACCCACAGTAAGGAAGTGGCAGAGGCCTCCGATGTGGTCTTGGAATTGAGTCGCCGTAGCCTCGTTGAGAAGAGTAAGTAAGGAGGGAATGTTATGTTGCGCAATGCTTTTGCTTATATCACACGTAAATGGCCCAAGTCCCTCTTGCTCTTTGCCATCATTCTCCTCATGGTGACCTTGAGCTTGATCGGACTCTCCATGAAGGGAGCGACCCAAAAAGCTTCGTCGGAAAGCCTGGGATCCATCACTAATAGCTTCTCCATGCAGATCAACCGCAGGACCAATCCAGGAACCCCACGGGGAGCTGGGAATCTCAGAGGAGAAGATATCGAAAAAATCAGCCAGGTAGAGGGGATCACTTCCTCCATCAGGCGGATCAATGCCATCGCAGATATCCTAGACCACGAGATCATTGAGACTGAAGAAACCCTGCAAAATCAATCTCCAGAGCGGGCCAAATACTTTAAAAACACCCTGATGGTGACGGGGGTCAATGACTCTTCTAAAGAAGATAAGTTTGTCTCTGGAGCCTACAAGCTGGTCCAAGGGGAGCACTTGACAGACAAGGACAAAAACCAAATCCTCATGCACGAAGATTTGGCGAAAAAGAATGGCCTCAAGGTAGGTGATAAGGTGCGTCTCAAGTCTAATCTCTACGATGCTGACAATGAAAAAGGGGCTAATGAAACTGTCGAAGTGACCATTAAGGGTCTGTTCTCAGGGAAGAACCAAGCTCCTCTAACCTACGCCCAAGAGTTGTATGAAGATACCCTCATTTCTGACCTGGATACAGCTGCCAAGCTCTACGGCAATACTGTTCAAACAGCTACCTATGAGGATGCGACCTTCTTTGCCAAGGGGGATCAGGACCTGGATCAATTGATCGAAAAAATCAAAGCACTCGACATTGACTGGAACCTCTATGACTTGGTTAAGAGCTCTTCCAACTACCCGGCCTTGCAAAAATCCATCAGCAGCATGTTCCAAGTGGCGGACTACTTGTTTATCGGTAGCCTCATCTTTGCTAGCTTGCTTCTCACCCTTCTCCTCGTCTTGTGGCTCAATGCCCGTCGCAGAGAAGTGGGTATCTTGCTAGCTCTGGGACTCTCCAAGGTGCAGATTGCAGGGCAATTCGTGGCAGAATTGGTCATGATTTCCATCCCCGCCTTCCTCCTCTCCTATGGAGTTGCAGGACTTCTTGCCAAAACAGTCGGAGATACGGTACTCAAGAACGTAACCAGTGGCATTGCCAAACAAATGGCTCAAGAATCCTCTGCAGCCAACCTTGGTGGAGGAGCTGAGGCAGAAAGCTTCAGTAAGACCCTGACGGACCTCCATATGGATATCCAACCGAGTCAATTGTTGGTAATTGTTTTGGTTGGCGGCCTCCTCTTGATTCTCGTATCCATCCTTTCTTCTCAATGGCTCTTGCATAAGAAACCAAAAGATCTCTTGGTGGATGTCGAATAAGAGATTGTTTCCTAAAATAGAAATAGGGTATAATAGGAGGTAGAAGAAGTTTCTTAGATAAAAGGAAAGTGTATGAAGATACTAATCGTAGAAGATGAAGTCCTGATTCGCGAAGGGATGAGCGACTATCTCATGGAATGTGGTTATGAAGTCTTTGAAGCAGGTAATGGGCAGGAGGCCCTGGACCTCTTTCACAGAGAGGCGCCAGATCTGGTCTTGCTGGATATCCAGCTCCCTATCCTCAATGGCTTGGAGGTCCTTAAGACCATCCGGAAGACCAGCTCAGTCCCTGTCCTCATGCTGACGGCCTTCCATGATGAGGACTATAAGTTGACAGCCTTTGGAGAGTTGGCAGATGGCTATCTGGAAAAACCCTTCTCCTTGTCCCTCTTGAAGGTCCGTATCGAAGCTATTTTTAAAAAGCTTCAACCTTCCCGGGTCTTCACCTATGGAGAGGCACGGGTGGATTTTGAGAGCTACACAGCCAGCCTAGCAGGCCAAGCCATTTCCATGAATGCCAAGGAGTTGGAAATATTGGAATACTTGCTCCAGCATGAGGGCAAGGCCCGGACCCGCTCTCAGATCCTCGATGCCGTCTGGAAGGAGACGGAGGAGATTCCTTTTGACCGGGTGATCGATGTCTATATCAAGGAACTACGAAAAAAACTAGAGCTGGACTGTATCGTTACGGTACGCAATGTCGGCTATAAATTGGAGAGACCATGACCAAACGGAGTATCTTTGCAAAAATCTTTCTGATCACCTTTGCCCTTTTTAGTAGCTTAGTCATCCTTCTACATGCTTCGGTTTACTTTATTTTTCCATCGACCTATATCGAGTCCCAGCGCCAGACAATTTTGAAGAAATCGCAAGCCCTGGCTATGAGTTTCCAGGGTCAGGAAGAAGGGACCATTGAGTCGGTCATCGACCTTTATTCCAAGACCAATGATATCAAGGTCTCGATTAAGGGCAAGGAAAAACAAAATGCCCTAGAGGTCAAGGATGACCTGCTCGTGAACCCTGATAGCCAGAATAATTCCCTGGTCATTGAAGAGCGAAAGATTCAGACTAAGGAAGGGAAAGACTTGACCTTGCAATTCTTAGCGACCGTCGATTCGCAAAAGGAAGCGCGGGACATCAGTCTGGGCTTCCTTCCTTATAGTCTTCTGGCTTCCTTTGTTCTGTCACTCCTTGCCTCCTATCTCTATGCCCGCCTGATTTCTGCTCCGATCCTGGAGATCAAGCAGATGACCAAGCGGATGAAGCGCTTGGATCGAACAGCCAGTCTTCCTATTCACTCACAGGATGAGATCGGCGTTCTCAAGCAACAGATCAACGATCTCTATCACCATCTCCTAGAGGTGATCGACAATCTAGAGCAGCAGAAACAGGAGAATCTGAAGTTGGAGCAGATGAAGGTCGAATTCCTACGGGGAGCCTCGCATGAGCTCAAGACGCCTCTGGCCAGCTTGAAGATTATCCTAGAAAATATGCGGGATAAGATCGGCCGCTACAAGGACCGGGACCGCTATCTGTCGGTCTCCCTCGATATCGTCGATGAGATGAACCAGATCGTCCTAGAAATCCTGTCCCTGTCCTCTGTCCAAGAATTGGCCGGAGACAAGGAATGGATCCAGTTGGATCAGGTCGTAGAGCAGATCCTCGACCAGTACAAGGTCTTGGCTCAATCTCGCTCGCTCATGATTGACAATCAAATCCCTGACAAAGCCGTCTATATGGACCCAGCAATTCTAAAATTGGTTCTCTCAAATGTTATCAGTAATGCCGTCAAACATTCGGATGCCGGTGGAGAGATCCACCTCCGTCTCGAAGAGGAAGGGACGCACTTGGCGATTGAAAATACCAGCCAGGAAATGGTAGAGACTGCTGAAATGCCAATGACCGCTAGCCGTCAGAAGAAGGAAGGTGGTCTGGGACTCTTTGTGGTCCAACACTTGCTAGACCATGAAGAGCTGGCCTACCAATTTGATAAAACGGCTATGGGCTTGCGCTTCCGTATGGAACTGCCCAAGGAGCCACAAGAATAAAAAAATAGAGAGTGGGACAGAAATCGGTAATTCGTTAGAATTCGATTTCGTCGTC
>NZ_JAJCHF010000028.1:0-25356 GCF_020554365.1 Streptococcus sp. 210928-DFI.4.42 | reverse complement strand
ACTGCGTCTTGCTCGACAATCCAAAAATAATTGAGAGGCTAGGACTTCTGTCCCACTCTCTTTTTGTTTGTCTAGAAGGGGTTTGGTTGGTCGTTGCAACGGGTAAAAAGAATTGGTATACTAGTAGAAAGAAACAAGGAGGATGCTGTGACCTTTCGAAAATTACGTCTATTAATGTCCAAATATGGATTTAGTATTTTGTTTATGGGCTTTGAACTATGGGCATCCTTTGCGGCCTTCTTTTGGCTCAATAGATGGTTCCCTCATTGGCTATCTGTTGCAGTCATTGGGCTCTTATATGTGTCGACAATCTTAGCTATTGTTAATCGAAATACCCCGCCTGAAAATAAGGTGACCTGGCTCTTAATTGCCGTCATTCCTGTCTTTGGATCGCTTTTATACCTCATGTTTGGCGAGCGGCGTTTGTCCAAAAAGGAAATGATCCAGCTGAAAAATATGGAGTCCATGAAGTTTCGAGAGGACAATAGTCATCAGTTGCGTAAGGAGCTCAAGCAAGAAAGCAAAGCGGTTTATGGCTTGGTCAAGTCGATTTTATCCATGGACCACAATGCGGATCTCTACAATGGGACAGCATCGACCTTTTACCCTCTAGGGGAGGAGATGTATGAGCAACTACTAGAGGATCTAAAAGCAGCGAAAAAATTTATCTTCATCGAGTTTTACATCATTGATGAGGGCTTGATGTGGAACAGTATCCTAGAGATTTTAGAGCAGAAAGTGAAAGATGGGGTTGAAGTCAAACTCCTTTATGACGATATCGGCTGTATGGCAACCTTGGCTGGGAACTATACCAAACGATTGCGAAAGATGGGGATTGATGCCCATAAGTTTAACAAGGTGATCCCCCGTCTAACAGTGGCATATAACAACCGAGACCACCGCAAGATTCTGGTCATTGATGGGCAGATCGGCTATACGGGTGGTGTCAATTTGGCAGACGAGTACATCAACCACATTGAGCGGTTTGGTCACTGGAAGGACAGTGCCATCCGTTTAGATGGACGAGCTGTTAAGGCCTTAACGCGACTCTTCCTCATGAACTGGTACATCAACCGTGGGGAAATCGAGGATTTTGACCGCTATCATATTGAAAACAAGGCAGTCGAAGGAGAAGGGCTCTATATTCCCTATGGGAGTGGACCAAAGCCAATTTACAAGTCGCAGGTCGGAAAGACGGTTTATCAAAATATGATCAACCAAGCGACGGATTACGTCTATATCACGACTCCTTACTTGATCATCGATTATGATTTGACAGAAGATATCCGCAATGCGGCCCTTCGTGGGGTGGATGTTCGCATCGTGACCCCGCATATTCCGGATAAAAAATTGATCCAAATTGTTACGCGTGGGGCTTACTTGGATCTGATGGATGCTGGTGTGAAAATCTATGAGTACACGCCTGGTTTTGTCCACAGTAAGCAAGTTCTGGCAGATGACGAAATGGCGGTTGTAGGGTCGATTAACTTTGACTACCGTAGTCTGGTCCATCACTATGAAAATGCGGTCTGGATGTATCGGACGCCTGCTCTGAAAGAGATCCGGGCGGATTTTGACCACATCTTTGAAGTATCTCAAGAGATCACTGAAGATACCTTCCACTTTACCTGGCACCAAAGCTTAATCAAGGAAATTATGCAATTGTTCGCACCGATGTTGTAAATGTATAAAAACGAAAATCAGAGTCAGGAATCGAGATGCCTGACTCTTTTTCCATAGGACTATGTGGCAAGAGGCTGACATGGTCGGCAGAATTTGGTATACTAGAAAAGATAATGGGCTTTTTTCTAAAAGGAAAGAGCAGAGGAATAGCGAAGAAAAGGAAAAAGAATGAGCGAAAAAGAGCAAGAAATGACTTCGAAAAAGTTAGGGATTCACGTGGGAGACAGTTTTCAGGATACACGTGAAATTCGCGAAGTGCTAGATAAATCAGTCTTTCGTGAAGAAGAGCCGACTCATAGCCAGCAGGCAGAAGTCTTGGAGGAGCCGGTTGCAATGGAGGCATCAGAGGAAATTAGTGATGCCAAGCCAGAAGCAGTAGCAGAACCTACACAAGAATCGGAACAGGAACCGGAACAACCGCTCAGTCGGATGAGTCGTCGTTCCCGTAAGGCGGGAGTTGAAGCGACAAAAGCGGAAGCATCTAAGGTAGAAGAGGATACGGAAGAGCTAGAAGCAGATGTGGCAGTTGAGCAGATCCGTCGTCAATCCAAGCGTCCAGTGCCCCTAGCGATTCCTTTTGTATTGAGTCTCTTGATTAGTTTGCTGCATGTCGGGGTGCCATTTTTGACCCGTTTTGCAACCAATCAACAATCGCAAAACTTGTATGCCGGCTGGGCAATGACCAAGGGGCAAGTACCGTTTGGTGATTTTTACGGAACCAATGGTCTGCTCTATTATGCGATCAACTGGTTGGGAAGCTTGGCTGGAGGACATTGGATCTTACTGATCCTTCAAGCGATTGCCCTCTTCTTTGCGGGTACTTATCTCTATCGTGTTGTCCGCCTATTGGTGTCTGATAAAGATACAGCGAAGAATGTCCAGTTGCTCTTTTATTTCTTGGTACTAGGCCTTGGTTTTGGAGGGACCTATGTCACCTTCTTTAGCCTTCCAATCCTATTTGCCAGCATGAATTTCATTTTGGCTTATTTGATTGGGGATCGTAAGGACGAAGGCTTTATCCTTTATGGTGCGATTGCCGCTGTGGCTTTCTTAGTTGATCCGATGACTAGTGCCCTGTTCTATTTATTGGCCTTTCTTGGTTTAACAGCCTTTAATATCAAGCAAAAGAGATGGGCACGTGGCTTTTATCAACTGCTAGCGGCTCTCCTTGGTTTCTCACTTGTCTTTTATCCAATTGGCTATATCACCGTTTTGAATCAGACTTTTGGCTATGCCATTAACCAAGTAACCTATGTCTTTAATGCCTTGAATTTCACGAATGGACAGACCTTCAGTAATGCCATCTATTATGGCTTGTTGGCGCTGGCCTTTGGCCTAGTTTCTGCCTTTTTGATGTCCTTTACCAAGCAAAGTAGCAGTGCTCGCCGGATCTTCCGCTTTATGGGATGGGCAGGTAGCCTGGTAGTCCTCATTGTGTCTATTGGTCTTCCTGAACAAGGCGCTTACCAATTGTTACCGATGTTGCCATTTGTTCTTCCCTTGTTTGCAATCTGGTTCTCACGAGATGGGGAAGAAAACGATGGGATCGAACGTCGTGGTCGGAAGAAGAAAAACAAGGAAGTTTGGGCCGCTTACTTTACGAGCCAAGCTTTCTTGCCGCTAGTAGCCCTTGTCTATTTATTAGCGAATCCAGTGGTCCAAGATGTCGTGGTTCAGTCTGGTCAATCCAGTGAACGGAGCGCTATCGCTAGCTACATTCATAACCACAGCAAGGCCAAAGATACCATCTATGCTTGGGATACAACGGCTACCATCTATCAAGAAAGTGATCGCTTGTCGGCTTCTGCCTTATTGACTCCAACTTCTTATCTGGGAATTAATGAAAATCGGACCAATGCGATCCAACAAATCGATCGGTCTGAACCCAAGTATATTGTGGTCAACAATCAGGTGGAGTTGACCTCCAATATGAAGGACTTGCTCAAAGAAAATTATCGTCTAGTTGAGAAGAAATACCGTTATTTCAAACTCTATCAACGCTCTTAAGAAAATCAATATCTTGTGTTTTAGAAAGTTTTTTAGAATTTTCACCACAAGATATTGATTTTTATTTTTGGAGTGGTATAATACAACTTGTATGTAAATAAATGAAGAGAGGCATGTTTGGTATGATCACCTTGAGAGAAGAAAAACTGAGAATGGCCCCGGATATTTTTGTTGAAAAACGAGATGGCCGCCGTGTTCAATTCGATGTTGAAAAAATTTATAAAGCCTTGTTGAAGGCGACAGAAGAAGTGACTTCTCTCACTCCAGTGATGGAAGCCAAACTAGAAGCCATTGTCGATCGTGTGATCGCAGAGATCTTGGAACGTTTTCCAAATGGCGTGAAGATCTATGAGATCCAAAATGTCGTCGAACATGAATTGCTTCAAGCTAACGAATATGCGATTGCTGAGAGCTACATTACTTACCGGACTCAGCGGGATTTTGAGCGCTCAAAAGCGACGGATATCAACTTTACGATTGGAAAACTCCTCAACAAGGACCAAGCGGTTGTCAATGAAAATGCCAATAAGGACAGTGATGTCTTTAATACGCAACGGGATTTGACGGCGGGGATCGTTGGTAAGTCTATTGGTCTTAAAATGTTGCCTAAACACGTAGCCAATGCCCACCAAAAAGGGGATATCCACTACCATGATTTGGACTATAGCCCTTATACACCGATGACCAACTGCTGTTTGATCGATTTTGAAGGCATGCTCAGAAATGGCTTTAAGATTGGGAATGCAGAAGTAGAAAGTCCTAAGTCTATCCAAACTGCAACGGCTCAAATCTCGCAGATTATTGCCAATGTAGCTTCTAGTCAGTACGGGGGGTGCTCAGCTGACCGGATCGATGAGGTCCTGGCCCCTTATGCAGAAAAGAACTACCAAAAACACTTGGCAGATGCCAAAGAGTGGGTGCTTCCTGAAAAGCAGGAGGACTATGCTTGGAGCAAGACTCAAAAAGATATCTATGATGCCATGCAATCGCTGGAATATGAGATCAATACCCTCTTTACCTCGAACGGACAAACTCCCTTTACTTCGCTTGGTTTTGGTCTTGGGACCAATCGCTTCGAGCGGGAAATCCAAAAGGCGATCTTGGAAATTAGAATCAAGGGACTTGGATCGGAACATCGGACCGCTATCTTTCCAAAACTGATCTTTACCCTTAAGCGGGGGCTCAACCTAGAACCTGGAACTCCTAACTATGATATCAAGCAATTGGCCTTGGAATGTGCGACGAAGCGCATGTATCCAGACGTTTTGTCTTATGACAAGATTGTCGAGTTGACAGGCTCCTTCAAGGTGCCGATGGGATGTCGTTCTTTCCTTCAAGGTTGGAAGGATGAGAATGGCGTAGAAGTCAATTCTGGCCGGATGAACCTAGGGGTTGTGACAGTCAATTTACCTCGGATTGCCTTGGAATCGGGTGGAGACAAGGAGAAGTTCTGGCAAATCTTTAATGAACGGATGAACATCGCTGAAGATGCCTTGGTTTACCGGGTGGAACGCACCAAAGAAGCGACACCAGCCAATGCGCCGATTCTCTACCAATATGGGGCTTTCGGGAAACGCTTGGGCAAGTATGACCAGGTAGATCAGCTCTTCCGTCATCGTAGAGCAACTGTTTCTCTTGGCTATATCGGACTCTATGAAGTCGCAACCGTCTTTTATGGTCCAAATTGGGAACACAATCCAGAAGCCAAACAATTCACGATCGATATCATCAAGGATATGAAAGCGCGCGTGGAAGAATGGTCTGACCAGTATGATTACCACTTCTCCATCTATTCGACACCGTCAGAAAGCTTGACAGACCGCTTCTGTCGCCTAGATACGGAGAAATTTGGTAAGGTTCCGGATATCACAGACAAGGAATACTACACCAATAGTTTCCACTACGATGTTCGTAAGAACCCAACGCCATTTGAAAAGTTGGATTTTGAAAAAGTTTATCCTGAAGCTGGGGCGTCTGGTGGCTTTATCCACTATTGTGAATACCCTGTGCTCCAACAAAATCCAAAAGCCCTTGAAGCGGTTTGGGATTATGCCTATGACCGGGTCGGTTATCTCGGAACCAATACACCGATTGACCGTTGTTACAAGTGTGATTTTGAGGGAGACTTCACGCCGACTGAGCGCGGATTTGCTTGTCCAAACTGTGGAAATAGCGATCCTAAGACGGTTGATGTGGTCAAACGGACCTGTGGTTATCTAGGAAACCCTCAAGCTCGTCCCATGGTCAATGGCCGTCATAAGGAAATCGCGGCACGTGTCAAACACATGAATGGATCCACGATCAAATCAGCTGGACACCAAGTGACAGATTAGAAAAGGATATTATGGGAAAATACCAATTAGATGATAAAGGTAAGGCTCAGGTTCAACGATTCCATGAGAAGCATTCAAAGGGTGGAATCAATAAAAAAGACCGAGTAGCCAGCCTGAGAGAACAATTTTTAAATAAGAACAAGAAAAAATAAAGGTGAGAATTCTCGCTTCATATTGAAGATGGAATTCTCTTTTGAGACTTCCTTGGGTGGGGTACGGACGTCAGCGAACTTCTACGAAGTTCCATGACTAATTATTGAGCCTAGGGTCTCAATAATTCCGGATGCCTGAAACTTGTTGGTTTCAGGCATTTTTCCCACGGCGGAAAGTCTCAGTAGATTCTTGAAAAAGTTTAATAAATAAGCGTCATCTTATTGATTCAGTATTTATTAACTCATTTTATTAAAAATGATTGTTTATGTTGTAAAGTGAGAGTTCGCTCTCGCTTTTCTCGTATAGGGGGAGGTAAAGATGGAATTACGTAGACCAACATTAGCAGATAAAGAAACCATTCTAAACATGATGACAGAGTTCGAAGAGACCAAGTCGGCTCACGACGGCGGCTTTTGGGATGCTGAGAACTTTGATTATGAGGAGTGGCTAGAAACTAACCTTAATAAAGAAATGGGAATAGGATTGCCTGAAAATCGCGTTCCATCAATTCAGTTCGTATTGTTTGATGAATCAGGCCATGCTTTAGGTTTTTTGAATCTACGGCTGAGACTAAATGAGGGATTGCTGAATTATGCTGGTCATATCGGGTATTCCATCCGCCCTTCTGAAAGGGGCAAAGACTATGCAAAAGAAGCTCTTCATCAAGGTCTGCAAGTAGCTAAAGAAAAGAACATCCATCGTGCTCTGGTGACTTGTAGCACGGACAATCCGGCCAGTCGAGCGGTGATTCTAGCTAATGGCGGCCAATTTGAAGATGTTCGAAATGGAACGGAGCGTTATTGGATAGAGGTGGAGTAGAAGGATGACATGGAATACACCTAAACCAGGCGAATGGAAGAGTGAGGAACTGAGTCAAGGACGCATCATCGATTACAAGGCTTTTAACTTTGTCGATGGCGAAGGGGTGCGCAACTCCCTTTATGTGGCCGGCTGCATGTTTCACTGTGAGGGTTGTTACAATGTAGCGACCTGGTCTTTCAATGCAGGCATTCCCTATACCAAAGAATTAGAAGAGCAGATCATGGCAGATCTGGCTCAACCTTATGTCCAGGGCTTGACCCTGCTTGGTGGAGAGCCATTCCTGAATACTGGAATTCTTTTGCCTCTCGTTAAACGCATTCGGAAAGAGTTGCCCGACAAAGATATCTGGTCTTGGACTGGCTACACCTGGGAAGAAATGATGCTAGAGACACCAGACAAGCTAGAGCTTCTCTCGCTGATTGATATTCTGGTCGATGGCCGCTATGATAAGAGCAAACGCAACCTCATGTTGCAGTTCCGAGGGTCTTCTAACCAGCGGATCATTGATGTTCAAAAATCCCTCAAAGAAGGAAAAGTCGTCATCTGGGACAAGCTCAATGACGGCAAGGAAAGTTTTGAGCAGGTCAAACGAGATGATCTTTTGTAGGATCTTCAAAAAACCGGGTTTTTCACCCGGTTCAGATTGAAGACAAAGTCATCTTAGAAACTTTCCTTAGGTGAGTACGGACGTCAGCGAACTTCGAAGAAGTTCCATGACTTAGTTTTGGACCCAAGGTTCCAAAACTCCCGAGTGCTAGAAACAATAATGTTTCTAGCACTTTTCTCACGGCGGAAAGTTTCAGTAGATGATTGAATGAGCCTAAAAAGTATTCCATTTTAATTTGTTAGGCATTCATTAACTTGTTTGATGTAAAAACAGTTTGTCTACATTCTCAAACCGGGTTTTTCACCCGGTTTTTTTGGATTCTCTGCATAAGTATACAGGGGAAATTCCAAACTATGGAAAGCGCTTACTTCTCGGATGTACGTAATAGACAAAATAGTGATAATTAATGCATTTTTTGCTAAAAATATGTTACAATAAATATGATTAGGACTAATTGGAGGTATTTATGTCACAAAGGAGACGGAGTCGTCGTTCAGAACATAAGTGGGGGCAATTGCGAATCATTAATTCCGTATTGCTTATTTTTTTGCTTATGACTGCAAGTTGGGCGACCTATACCATGTTGGCCAATAACATCTTGGCTTTTCGTTATGTCAATGTTCTCGTGATTGCACTACTAGCTCTTCTCTTGCTCTTATCAGCTTGGTTTGTGATCAAAAATCAGGCCAAAAAAACAACTTTGGTCTTGCTTCTTGTCGGCTTATTGGCTAGTTCAGGAGTTTTGTTTGCTAGTCAACAGCTGCTGAATCTGACCAGTAATGTCAATGGCCACTCTAACTATACAGAGTTTGAGATGGCTGTCTATGTCAAGAAAGACAGTGACATCAAAGATATTAAAGAAATCAAGGAAGTGGTAGCCCCAAAGGGCAACAATAACGAAGCCAATCTCACTGCCCTCTTGGACAACATCAAGAAGACCAAGGGTCAGGAAATTTCTGTAGTGGATGCACCGACTTATCTAGATGCCTATAAGAGCCTGCAAGAAGGGAATGCTTCTGCTATGGTGCTCAACAGTACTTTTGAAGATACCATCGCTGCAGAAGATGCGGACTATGCGAAGAAGTTGAAGAAAATCTATTCCTACAAGATCCGAAAAGAAGTGGCAGCGACGAGCAAGGTGTCTGCCAATGCGGATGTCTTTAACATCTATGTCAGCGGGATCGATACCTATGGCCCAGTAACCTCGGTTTCACGTTCAGATGTCAATATCATCATGACGGTCAATCGGAAGACCAAGCAAGTCCTATTGACAACGACTCCACGGGATGCCTATGTACCGATTGCAGATGGTGGTAACAACCAGAACGATAAGTTGACCCACGCGGGGATCTACGGAGTGGATGCTTCGATCCATACCCTTGAGAATCTCTATGATATCAAGCTTAACTACTACGTTCGTCTCAATTTCACTTCCTTCCTCAAGTTAATTGACCTTCTAGGGGGGATCGATGTGGAAAATGACCAAGAATTCACGAGCCTTCATGGCAAGTTCCATTTCCCAGTTGGAAAGGTCCATTTGAATTCAGAGCAAGCACTCGGTTTTGTTCGAGAACGCTACTCTCTTCAAGGTGGCGACAATGACCGTGGGAAAAACCAAGAAAAAGTTATTGCGGCGATTATCAAAAAGTTGACCTCTACAAAGGTCTTGAGTAACTACAATGAGATTATCGGAAACCTCCAAGATTCCGTTCAAACCAACATGCAGTTACCAACTATGATGAACCTGATCAATACCCAATTGGAAACGGGTGGCTCTTATGAAGTGACTTCCCAAGCAATCACCGGACAAGGGCGTACCGATTTGCCATCTTATGCTATGCCTGGATCCAACCTCTATGTCATGGAGTTGGATCAAGGAAGCTTGACAAAAGCTAAGGAAACCATTCAAAAGGTAATGGAAGGAAATGAAAAATGATTGATATCCATTCGCACATCGTCTTTGATGTGGATGATGGACCAAAGACAAGAGAAGATACGCGTGCCCTGTTGGAAGAAAGCTATCGCCAAGGTGTGCGGACCATTATCTCTACTTCTCATCGTCGCAAGGGGATGTTTGAAACTCCCGAAGAAAAGATTTCTGAAAATTTTCAAGAAGTGAAAAAAATTGCGGCAGAGGTCTCGCCAGATTTAACGATTCATTACGGGGCAGAGATCTACTTTACGAATGATGTCTTAAAAAAACTGGAAGAAAAGATCATTCCACGTTTGGCAGATACACGCTTTGCGCTGATTGAATTCAGCATGGGAACACCTTATAAGGAGATCCATACGGCCTTGGACCGTTTGCTCCATCTAGGTGTGACACCAGTGGTGGCCCATATCGAGCGCTACAAGTGCTTGGAGAAAAATGAGGAGCGCGTGCAAGAGATGATTGACATGGGCTGCTACATGCAGATCAATAGTTCCAGTGTTCTCAAGCCTCGCCTCTTTGGGGATGAACAAAAACAACTCAAAAAACGAGCTCGGTACTTCTTAGAAAAAGACTTGGTGCACTTTGTTGCCAGTGATATGCACAATGTGGATAAACGACCGCCTTATATGGCAGAAGCCTATCGCTTGATCAAGGAAGAATACGGAGAACGACGAGCACAAGCTCTCTTTGTCAGCAATCAAGAACTCTTGTTAGCGGATGAATTAATCTAACCATGAAACAGGTGGAGAGATCCACATGAAGGAGTAATTAGGAAATGAACAATCAAGAAAATCAAGCAGTGGAAATTGATGTTTTCGCTATGCTGAAGACCCTATGGAAACGCAAGTTTTCGATCGTTTTGGTCGCTCTTGTCTTTGCCATTGCAGCATTTGGCTACAGTGCCTTTTTAGCCAAGAAAGAATACCAAAGTACTAGCCGGATCTATGTGGTCAGCCGTCAAAACCAAGACAACAATGCCTTGACAAACTCTGATTTGCAGGCGGGTTCTTACTTGGTTAAGGACTACCGTGAAATCATTCTTTCTCAAAATGTCTTGAGCCAAGCCATCGAAGAATTGAAACTCGATATGACACCTGCTGAATTGTCGAAAAAGATCAGTGTGTCTGTTCCAACAGATACTCGTATCCTTTCGATCACGGCTAAGGACGGAGATCCAAAAGAAGCGGCTCGTATTGCCAATGGCCTTCGGAATGTAGCAGCTGAAAAGATCATTGCTGTGACCAAGGTGTCAGATGTTACGACCTTGGATGAAGCAGAAGTGCCTCAATCACCTTCTTCACCAAATATCCGACGCAATGTCCTTCTTGGCTTCATTGCTGGAGCAGGCCTCATGGTGGTTCTCATGGTCGTAGTAGAAGTCTTGGACGATCGTGTCAAGAGACCAGAAGATATCGAAGAGTTGATGGGCTTAACCTTACTTGGTATTGTGCCAGATATTAAGAAACTGTAGACTGGGGATCGCATGAATACGTTAGAAATTTCAAAAAATAAATTACAAGAAATTCGGAAGGCAGAAGAATACTTCAATGCCCTTGCGACGAATATCCAATTGAGTGGGGTGGACTTAAAAGTCATCGCTATCTCATCTGTTCAAGAAAATGAAGGGAAATCAACCACTTCAACCAACTTGGCCGTTGCCTTTGCGCGTGCGGGTTACAAGACCCTCTTGGTCGACTGTGATATCCGGAACTCTGTCATGACAGGGATTTTCCGTAGTCGGGATAAGATCCAAGGCTTGACTGACTTCTTATCTGGTCGTAGCCAATTGGACCAAATCTTGTATGCGACTGATTTTCCAAACTTGGATATCATCGAGTCTGGACAGGTCGCGCCAAACCCAACAGGTCTCTTGCAAAGCAAGAACTTCACTGTGATGATGGATGCACTTCGTGAGCATTTTGACTACATCATTGTCGATACGCCTCCAATCGGGGTCGTGATCGATGCGGCCATTATCGCCCAACGCTGTGATGGAACTGTCTTGATCACAGAATCTGGTGCCAATGGACGCAAGGCTGTCCAAAAGGCTAAGGACCAATTAGAACAAACAGGCACACCTTTCTTGGGAGTAGTGCTTAACAAATTCAACATTAAAGCTGCTGAGTATGGTTCATATGGTGGATATGGATCTTACGGAGAGTATGGGAAAAAGTAAAGAATAGGATTGAGGGAAAATGGGAGAAGAAAGAATCGAACTGGAAAAACTAAATATTGTTCTCTTTCAAAGTTTGGCTGTCCTATTTTCAGCTTACATTGTGAGTCTTTTTAAGGATGCAGAATACACGTCACAGACGATCGCCATTCTCTATCTCTTGCATTTTGTAGCCTTTTACATTAGCAATATTGCCTATCGTTTTTATAGCAGAGGCTATCTAGATGAGCTCTTTCAGGTCTTGAAATACAATGTATTTTTCGCTGTTGGGATCACCTTTACCTCTTTTATGCTCGATGGGGTCTTTTCCATCTCTCGTCGAGGGATGATCTACTTCTTTCTTTTTAATACGTTTTCCGTCTATATCATGGACCTCTTGCTCAAGAGATACCGGAAGTCTGTTTCACCACGGCGGAAAAGCTCGCGAAAGATTTTCTTGATCACAGCGACCAGTCGGATGGAAAAGGTATTTGATATTCTGCATTCACCTAGCCTCTATCATGGGGAACTGATCGGTGTCACCGTCATGGATGATACGGATTTCACCCATTCGGGTGTACGGGTGGTGCAGCCGGATCAAATGATGAACTTTGTGACCAAGGAAGTGGTGGATGAAGTGTTTATTAATCTGCCAAGTGAGGACTACAATATTAGTGACTTGGTCTCGGAGTTTGAGAGTATGGGGATCGATGTATCGGTTAATCTCAATGCCTTTAACTTCGCTTCCTTGGGCAATAAACGGGTTCGAGAAGTCGGGGGATTAAGTGTCGTCACTTTCTCAACCAATTTCTACAAGCCGAGTCACGTCTTTGCTAAACGTCTCTTGGATATTGCGGGAGCCCTCTTTGGTCTCTTGATTTGTGGACTAGTGAGTATCGTTTTGGTCCCTCTAATCCGTAAAGATGGCGGCCCTGCCTTCTTTGTACAGAAGCGGGTCGGAAAGAACGGACGGTATTTCAACTTCTATAAATTCCGCTCCATGCGCGTGGATGCCGAAGAGATTAAAAAAGATCTGATGGCGCAAAACACCATGACGAGTGGGATGTTTAAGATGGAAAACGATCCACGGGTAACCCCAGTCGGACGCTTTATCCGTAAGACCAGTCTGGATGAATTGCCACAATTTTACAATGTGTTGATCGGTGATATGAGTCTAGTCGGAACTCGTCCTCCAACGGTAGACGAATACCAAGACTATACGCCAGCCCAAAAACGCCGACTCAGTTTCAAGCCAGGGATTACAGGCCTTTGGCAAGTGAGCGGACGCAGTGAGATTACAGATTTTGACGAAGTGGTCAAGCTCGACGTTGCGTATATGGATGGTTGGACGATCTGGAGAGATATTCAGATCCTGCTCAAGACCGTGAAGGTTGTACTTAAAAAAGAAGGAGCGAAGTAGGAAAATACCTACTTCGTCCTTTCCATGTTAGGAGAAAAATGACACAATCAATTTATATCGTTGGTTCCAAAGGTATTCCAGCAAAATATGGTGGTTTTGAGACCTTTGTTGAGAAGTTGACCGAATTCCAACAAGATAAAAATATCCAGTATTATGTAGCTTGTATGCGGGAGAATTCAGCCAAATCAGGAATCACTGCAGATACTTTCGAACATAATGGCGCGATCTGTTACAACATTGATGTCCCTAATATCGGTCCTGCGCGTGCTATTGCTTATGATATTGCAGCCCTCAACAAGGCCATTGAAATCGCAAAAGAAAACAAAGACCAGGCTCCGATCTTCTATGTCTTGGCTTGTCGGATTGGTCCCTTTATTTCAAGGATTAAAAAGAAAATCAAGGCTATCGGAGGGACTCTGATGGTTAACCCAGATGGTCATGAGTGGCTTCGGGCCAAGTGGAGTCTTCCGGTTCGTAAATACTGGAAGTTTTCTGAACAACTCATGGTCAAACACGCTGATCTTTTGATCTGTGATAGCAAGAATATCGAAGCCTATATTCAGAAGGATTACGCTAAGTATCAACCTAAGACCACCTATATCGCCTATGGGACAGATACAAGTAAGTCGATCCTGAGTAAAGAAGACGAGAAAGTACGGACTTGGTTTGCGAATAAGCAAGTTGCTGAAGGAAACTACTATCTTGTCGTAGGTCGCTTTGTGCCGGAAAACAACTATGAAGCTATGATTCGTGGCTTTATGCAGTCAAATTCACAAAAAGATTTTGTACTGATTACCAACGTAGAGCAAAACAAGTTCTATGAACAGTTGCGTAAAGATACAGGATTTGATAAAGATCCTCGAGTGAAGTTTGTAGGGACTGTCTATGACCAAGAATTGCTCAAATATATCCGTGAGAATGCCTTTGCTTACTTCCATGGTCATGAAGTAGGTGGTACCAATCCATCCCTTCTTGAGGCTCTTGAGTCTACTAAGCTCAATCTCTTGTTGGATGTTGGTTTTAACCGTGAAGTCGGTGAAGATGGAGCACTATATTGGAAGAAAGATCAATTGGCCCATGTCATTGATCAGGCTGAGCAATTAGATGCTCAAGCAATCGAAGATCTCAATCAAAAATCAAGTCAACGGATTGCAGAAGCGTTCACTTGGGAAAAGATTGTCACAGACTACGAGAAAGTATTTAAAGGTTAGAAATGCAGAAAATATTATATCTCCATGCTGGTGCCGAAATGTATGGTGCTGACAAGGTTTTGTTGGAGCTTATTAGGGGGTTGGATAAAGATGCTTTTGAAGCACACGTTATTTTACCCAACGACGGTGTCTTAGTGGGTGCTTTAGAAGAGGTCGGTGCAAAGGTTAAAGTTATTGATTACCCAATCTTGCGCCGGAAATATTTTAATCCAAAAGGGATTCTTGAGTACTTTGGCTCCTATAACCGTTACTCCAAACAAATTGCTCAGTATGCTAAGGAGAATGGCATTACTCTTATTCACAATAATACGACTGCGGTACTTGAGGGGATTTATCTTAAACGTAAGTTGAAATTACCTTTGATTTGGCATGTGCATGAGATTATCGTCAAACCAAAAGCCATTTCAGATTTTATCAACTTTTTGATGGGGCGCTATGCGGATACGATTGTGACAGTTTCAAATGCTGTTGCTAATCATGTCAAGCAGTCTCGTTTTGTAAAAGATGACCAAGTTCAAGTCATCTATAATGGTGTTGACAATGCTGTTTATCAGGTGATGGATGCTAGTGCGGTCCGTGATCAGTTTGGTATCGCCCAGGATGCTTTGGTGATCGGAATGGTTGGTCGAGTGAATGCTTGGAAAGGTCAAGGCGACTTCCTAGAAGCTGTGACGCCAATCTTACAGGCTAATCCAAAAGCAGTAGCCTTTTTGGCAGGAAGTGCATTTGAAGGTGAAGAGTGGCGCGTGGAGGAGTTGGAGAAAGCCATCTCAGACTCACCAGTAGCTGGACAAATCAAGCGAATTGACTATTATAGCAAGACAACAGAACTCTATAATATGTTTGATATCTTTGTCTTGCCAAGTACCAATCCAGATCCACTACCAACAGTCGTACTAGAAGCGATGGCTTGTGGTAAACCTGTAGTCGGTTACCGTCATGGTGGTGTCTGTGAAATGGTTAAGGAAGGCGAAAACGGCCTTCTTGCCACACCAAATCAACCTTCTGAATTATCCAAGGCTATTCAAGAATTGGCTGAGAACACTGAGAAGAGAGAACAATTTGGCAAGGCATCTGTTAAACGCCAAAAAGAACTATTCTCATTACAAAGTTATATTCGGAATTTTTCGGAGTTGTATAAGAAATATTAAATAATCAAATTCGCTGAAAAAAGGATTATATCCGAGCTGATTTAAAGATTTACCATATATCATTGAATGTTGTAAGTCAGTTAGATCAGATAGGAGAAGAATTAGAGTAGAATAAAAAATTAGGTAAATAATCTATGAAACCACTATTAACTGTCGTCATTCCAGTATATAATGTTGAAAGATATTTAAAACGTTGCATTGAAAGTGTTCTTGCCCAAGAATGGAAGGACTATGAGATTCTACTTGTTGATGACGGGAGTACTGATCATTCTCCTCAAATCTGTGATGACTATGTTAAGGCTTATAACTTTATCTCAGTTATTCATAAAGAAAATGGTGGACTTTCTGAAGCACGGAACACAGGTATTTCTCATGCCAAAGGAGAATATGTTTATTTTCCTGATTCAGATGATTGGATTGAACCAGATACCTTTATAGCGTTAGCAGAAGCGCTAGAATCTCAAGAGTTTGATATTATTTCTTTTAATCGTGAGTTTGTGAAGGGTGAAGAAGATGCTATAGTTTCAGAACTAGAAGTGACTCAAGTATTTGAAGGTAAAGATGCTTTTGTGCAAATGCTGAAGCATCGTTATATTACTGGGTTTGCTAATGATAAAATCTATCGAAAATCATTATTCACTGATCATAACATTCAGTTTCCAATTGGGAAATACTATGAGGATCTTGGCACTAATTACAAACTGTTTCTTGTGGCTAAGAAGGTCTATGCAACTAATCAAAAATACTATCACTACTTAATTGACAACCCAGATTCTATTACACAGTCTTGGAATGAAAAAAAGTTTAGAGATATGTTTGGATTTTATAAAGAAATGTTTTATTCAGATTTTGTATGTTCGCAATTAAATCAAGAAGAGTTGCATATCTCACAACTTTATTATGTAAATGGATTGATTCACATACTAGCAAGTTTGTATAAATCTAAATTAGACAAAGAATATATAGACATTACTGATGAAGTGAAACAAGAATTGCTTAAGAATAGTGTTTCTCTTTCTCAAATGAAAGACCAACCAAATAAGTTAAAATATGTACTGTATAGACTTAAAGTATTAAAACTAGCCTTCAGTATACAAAACGTTTTTTGATGTTGTTTTAAGAAATCATTCTGAGATTTTTAGACAAGGGTTTGGCAAATGAAGTTTGGACTATTTTATTTGATAAAGAAAAGTAACATAATATTTTTGGTCTTTCTTCTTTTTTATTGTATCGGAATAATGGACTTTTAACAAAAAAATTATATAGTTAGACCGGCCAAACAATTATTTTATAGGTGATTTAACATGGAAGAAAAAATTGATTTTGTTGTACTTTGGGTTGATGGAAATGATCCTGACTTCATTAGAGAAAAAAATAAATATACGTCTAATAGTTTGCAGGTTGATAATGATGGAGATAATCTGCACCGTTATAGAGATTATGGAACATTCAATTATTGGTTTCGGATGGTAGAGAAGCATGCACCGTGGGTAAATAATATTTATCTTATAACTAATGGTCAAAAACCGGAATGGTTAAATTTAAATCATCCTAAACTAAAATGGGTTAGGCATAGTGATTTTATGCCTGAGGAATATTTACCAACATTTAATTCTGCTGCAATTGAGTTGAATTTACACCGCATTGAAGGTTTATCAGAGAACTTTGTTTTTTTTAACGATGACATGTATTTGATTCAAGATGTTAAGCCTGATGATTTTTTTGTCAACGGACAACCGAGGCTATTGGCTGTTTATGAAGCCTTGGTTCCGTGGTCATCTTTTTCCAAAGTTTATTTTAATAATGTAGAAGTTTTATATAGACATTTTTCAAATAAAAAAGCCTTGAAACAGTCGCCGTTTAAGTTTTTCAATTTTAAATATGGTCAATTGGTTTTAAAAAATATTTTGTTATTTCCATGGAAGATAACTGGATACTATAATCAGCATACACCAGTTCCAATAAAAAAGAGTACACTAATTCATTTATGGAATGTAGAAGAAGACATTTTTGTTCAAACATCTAAACATAAATTTAGAGACTATAATACGGATATAAATCATTATTTATTATGTTATTGGCAAATTGAAAGTAATGATTTTCAACCATCTACTAAAAATTTTGGAAAATCAATTTCAATTACCGCTGTTGATCAGCTTCCTAAATTATTATCGAAAAAAAAGACAAAATTACTTTGTGTCAATGATGATATGGCGATGACAGAAAATGACTTGGAGAAATTTTCTAAGATATTGTCTAATCGTTATCCTGACAAGTCTCAATTTGAATTGTGATTCAATGTATTAGTTACTGGAGTAAATAGATGAAAACTAAAATTTTACAAATGGGGGCAGACAATTTCGGAGCAGGAGGTAGGTCTGTAATAGCCTATAACTTGACTCGTCCCTTAACAGACGACTTTCAAGTTGACTTTTTGGCTATTGGAAAATTGAAGAACCCTAGTTTTCATCGAATAATTGAAGAAAACGGGGGACAGGTTCAACATGTTAAGGAAGCATCAAGTAAAATAAAAAGGCTAAGAAATATCTACTCTATTTTAAAAAAAGAAAAGTACGATATTGTTCATATTAACGCAGATGATGCTATCGAGGGGTTATTTAATATTATTCTGTCAAAGCTTGTAGGTGCAAAAATAGTACTTCATGCTCACACTACTTTATCTAGTCGTGGTAAGGGTTTTGTTGGCAGATTAAAAATGTTAACGGCAAGAAAAATAATTAAGTTTCTTGTTGATTATAAGTTGGCCTGTTCACTTGAAGCAGCGAATTATTTGTATGGCGATACTGATTTGTCTGATGTGGCGATACTGAAAAATGGTATTGTAATCAATGACTTTTTATATAATGAAGAGTTAAGGCAAAAGGTACGAGAGAATCTAAATATTCCAGTGGAGGCTACCGTTTTAGGTACTGTCGGGAGAATGTCATATGAAAAAAATCCTGAATTTATAGTTGACCTAATACATACTTTTTTTCTCAAGGTACCTAATTTTTATTTTATATGGATTGGTGATGGTGAAGAACGAGCTAATATAGAAACGCTGCTAGACGAAGAAATAAAATTAGGAAGGGTTTTATTGCTTGGAAAACAAGAACAACCAGCACAATATTTACAAGCAATGGATGTTTTTTTGTTACCTTCTTTCTATGAAGGATTTGGAATCGTGAATATTGAAGCACAAGCATCTGGACTACCTTGTGTGGTAAGTTCTGCTGTTCCAGAGTCAGCATCGGTTAATTCAAACTTTTATAGATTATCATTATCTGATGGTGTTGAAAAGTGGTCAGATTTTATCACCTCTATGAGTTATGAACGCCTTCCATATGGTTCTAGAGAAAAAATAAAAGAAGCTGGATTTGATATAGAGGATAGCGCTAGAAAATTACGAATAATCTATCAGGAATTAGCGAAGTAAAACAAAAGGAGATTCTATGTACTCATTAATTATTACTGATTACAAATCAATGAGTGATACAGTAGATTATATAAAAAAGTTTATTGATATATATGTCGGGAATGATGTACATTACATTATCGTAGATAATAGTGCGGAAGAATTGGGGAAACAATTCTTACAAGATTCTAAAGTTGAATTTACTTCCTCTGCTTTTAATGGGAAAAAAGTTTATTCTTTTGAAATTTCACAAAGGAAAATTTATATAATTGATTCCAATGAAAATGGTGGATACTCTAAAGGCAATAATTTAGGTGCAAAATTTGCAATTCAGAACTTTGATACACGCTATCTAGTTTTTTCAAACAATGATTTAGAGTTTCCTAATGGTTTACAGTTGAATGAATGTAAAACTATCATTGAAACGAGCGATCATCCAATAGGTATAGTTGGTCCTAAGATTCTCACTCCTCAAGGAGATATTCAAAGTCCTCGTAAGCGGATGAATTTTGTAGAAGAGATGATACTTCAGGATTATAATAGGCAGTGGTTTAATAGTAAGATACATAAATGGATTGATATTGACTATACTGCTCCTGAGGGTGAGACTGGATGGGTTAGTGGTAGCTTTATGTTTGTTTCTAGAAATGCTTTTGAAGCAGTATCAGGATTTGATGAAAATATTTTTCTCTATTGTGAAGAAATGATTTTAAGTGAAAGAATGAGGAATAAGGGATACATGACTTATTTCTATCCTGAATGGACAATTTATCATTATCATAGAGGAGCGCATAATCCTGAGTCAGAGAAAATTGGCCGTGTATCAAAAAAATACTATTACAGAGAATATAGAGGGGCATCTAAACTTTCTTTGAAAATATCTGATATGTCCTACTTCTTATGTAAAAAGATATATCGATTGAAAAAAATATTGGATGGTACGTATTTCAAGGAGAAAAAACATTGAAATTTAATAAATATCTTTTTCTATTTTTACTATTTTTCTTGATTGAATTCAGAGGTTTTTATCTAGTAAGTTGGCCGAATTTACTGGGAGGAGCGGCCAGTAATAAATTAGGAGTTGCATTCTATTCTTTAATATTATTTTTGGCATACTTTATCTATAATAAAGGGAAACTTAAACTAGGTATTTTTGGAAATTATATCCTAATCTTTTTTCTAATTCTGTTTTTTAATTCGCTTGTGTCAATGTATTTATTTGATTACTCGATTACGCAAGTATTGTGGGATGTTCTTCCTTATTCAATTTTACTCCTTTATTTTCCTCTTTGCGAGATATTTAAGACAGAAAGAAACTATAAGCTTTTTGTTAAAATCGGTCAGATAACCATTTCAATAGTATCAATATTATTTGTTATGCAAGTATACAGATATCATGGCTTGCAAACATTGTTTTTGAAAATTGAAGAGATTATTCCTATAAGTTATATTTATAATTTAACAGTACCTTTACGTATTTATAGTGTTTTTGAGGGACTTGTTCGGGTATTTGTTATATTGGTGGCATGGAAAATTATTGCAAATCATTTTAAAAAATCATTTTTTGATATAGTTAGTTTATTATTGATGTTAGTTGCTATTTTTTATGTTGATCAGTCGAGATACTATTTGGTGACTGTACTAATAGTCATTCTTTCAATGTATTTCATATACAATAAGCGTAGACTAACTCTATCCTCATTATTATGGACTCTTATTTTAGGGACGGCGGGTTTATTCATTATTTCAAATAAATTTGGTTCAATATCTGATAGTATTTCGGATAACACCGGCTCCTCTTTTGCTCGAACAGGTGCAATAGAATATTATTTTAATAAAATTTTTACTTATCCATTTGGTTTAGGATTGCATACTCCGGAAAAGGGCACTTCTTTATATTATTTTATAAAAGGGCCTGATGGATTTTTTAATTATGATGATATCGGGATATTTGGAACATTAGGTTCTTTGGGGGTGCCAGGGTTTGTATGGTATATCCTTTTGACTATAAATTTAATTATGACGTGGGTAAAGAAACTTAGTTCCAACGTATTAATAACAGGCCTACTGATTAGTTTTCTGATGAGCCTTCCAATCATGTCATATATTGATAGACCTCGGATTATTGCGTTAACGTTGACACTAGTTATTATCAATAATGAATCTGCAAAATTAAACAGAGATGGAGAGTTAATAGATGACTAAAAAAATGGGAGTGAATGCGGCTTTAAATTTATTTAAAACAGCACTTTCAATTATATTCCCTTTAATCACTTATCCCTATATCAGTAGAATATTAGGTGTGGAGAACCTAGGAAAAATTAATTATACAGCTTCTATTGTAGGTTACTTTTCTTTAGTTGCTGCACTTGGGATCTCTACTTATGCTATTAGGGAAGGGGGGCGTATTAGATCTGATTCTAAGAAATTAAGTCATTTAGGTAATCAAATTTTTACTATAAATATTTTATCGACGATAGTATCCTATCTGTTGTTAGTATTAGTTGTATGCTTATTTATTCCGAATAGAGAATATCAAATTCTGATTTTTATTCAAAGTTTGACAATTGTTTTTACAACACTCGGAGTGGACTGGATAAACGTTCTTTTTGAGGATTTCCTTTATATTACGATTAGAAGTATCATTATACAAATTTTATCGTTGATATTGATGTTTGTTCTTGTTAAAACAGCTAGTGATTTATATCTATATACATTTATCTCAGTAATTGGTTCAGGGATATCTTGTATTTTAAATTTAATCTATTGTAGAAAGTATTTAAAACTCTCTCTTGTTTGGAGACTTGATCTAGTAAAGCATTTTAAGCCAATTATTGTCTTGTTTTCTGGTGGTCTAGTAATTAGTATCTATGCTAATTCTGATATGCTAATATTAGAGTGGTTTAAAGGAGCATATTACGTTGGATTGTATGCTGTTGCAGCCAGAGTATATACAATATTAAAAAATTTATTAGCTTCAATCTATTCTGTTACAATACCTAGGTTGTCACATTTGTTTGGAGAACAGAAAATTGACGAATTTAAAAAAAGTTATACTCAAATACTTTCAGTGGTAACTCTAATCTTAATTCCAATGAGTGCAGGTCTTATTGTCCTATCTAGGGAAATTATTTTATTTTTAGGTGGAATAAAATTTATCGATGCCACTTTAACATTACAGTTACTAGCAATTAGTTTAATTGGAGCCATATTTGGTGGGATATTAACTTATGGGCTTAATATACCTATCGGACGTGAAACTGTAAACTTAACAGGAGCTCTATATGGAATTGTTGTAAATATCGGAATTAGTCTTCTTTTAATTCCAGTATTTTATCAGAATGGTGCTGCAGTAGCAACGATTGCATCAGAATTTTTTATTGTTTTATATAACTTTCTGGTTGTAAGAGAAAGCGGGAAGTACATTAATTTTGTACTATGGAGACAGAACTTAGTTCAAGCTTTACTAGGTTTCTTTTCAATAATAGTCATTGGTTTTGGGTTTAAGTTATTCGTAACTAATTCACTTCTTTTAATTTTTAGCATTACTTTAGTAAGCTTAATCATCTATTTATTAGAGCTCAAACTTTTAAAAAATCCATTGTTAGATCATATTTTAGATATAGCTAAACATAAATTTAGGAGGGGTTAGTTTGAAGATTGTAATTCCAAGAATTATTCATAACAAAGAACAATTGACCTGGGATTGGTCTGGTACAATAACTAATATTAAAAAGTATTTAGGAAAATACGAGATTGTTGAGGAACAGAATATTTTTTATACTTTTAGAATGAATGTGCACAAAGTGCTTGTTCGTTTAGGTATTAGAAAATCTGATATGAACATGACGTATATAAAATATGCTGAAAATCAAGTTCATCTCTCTCCAAAGGATGTTTGTCTTACATTTGATGAGTTTCCTTTATCTTTTCCTGATAATCCAGTGTATATCTATCAAGACTTGAATCTTCATTATTTGATAGAGAGTTCTCAAAACAATAGTCAATCATTCAAATATAGTGGTTTTCAAAACGTCTCGGCAGATATTCTAGATAGTCGAATGAGAAAACAGGAAACATTTTATAATCAAGCCACTGGAATATTTACTATGAGTAAATGGTTTTCAGATTACCTAATAGCTCAACAAGGGCTTCCAGTTGAAAAAGTTCATTACGTGGGAGCGGGAACAAATATGGACAACCTATTACTTGAGCACTCACATAAGGGACGAAATAAATTTTTATTTATTGGCAAAGATTTTTTGCGTAAAGGTGGAAATCTTGTTTATAATGCTTTTGTTTATTTGCAAAATAATCTCATGCCAGAGGCAGAGTTGTACATTATAGGTCCCTCAGATGCACCGATGGAATTTAACAATCCGAATGTTTATTTTTTAGGGAATCTACCAGCTGATAAGGTGCAATATTATTATAATCTTTGTGATGTATTTGTTTTACCTTCTCGATTTGAAGCATTTGGAATTGTGTTTGTTGAAGCTCTTTGCTATGGTTTACCATGTATTGGACGTAATTTAATGGAAATGCCAAATCTAATTCAAAATAATGAAACAGGATTATTAATACCTGCTGAAGAGGAAAACCCACGGGTTTTAGCTGATAAAATGTATAATCTAATAAAAGATGAAAGCTTCTTTAGAAATGTTCAGATGAAACAAGATTATTATAAAGCAGAATATTCGTGGGACACAGTTGCAAAAAGAATGATTTCAGTGATGAAACAGGATTTAGATCAGGTATAATTCTTTTTCTAATTAAATTTTTGACAACTACCGATTGTAGTAAATAATTTATTTGGGATATGAAAAATAGTTTAATAGCAAAAGAAGTCAGATAGACTTCTTTTTTTAGTTTTTCAAAAAATATCACTAATTTTAAAAATTTGCCTTATAAAACTTTTCATCGCTGAAACCGTGTGGTAAAATGATTAACGTATAAAATTTGTATAAAGGGAAGTTTATATGAAAAAGAAAGATCTTATTTTTTATGCCGGAGCGGCAGTCTTGATGGCTGTATCTGCTCAGGGAGTCAGTGCAGATGAACTGGTTTCAAACGAGGCTGCTACTACTGAAGGCAACCAAGTCCAAGCTGAAAAAGCGCCAGAAGTGGCCGTTGCTGAAAAGTCGGTAACACCTGTCGCAAGCAACTATGCAGCACCAGCAAATGTGACCGAACAGCCTGTAGCACCTGTGAACAAGGTCGCGGCTTCAGAAAGTGGGGCTCCATCTGTAGAGAAAGCTACAGAAGCATCGACTACTGAGAAAGAAGAAACTCCTCTTCAGTCTAATACAGGAAGCACGACCTTCTTTAACACAGGCGCTCACGCTCCAGCTGGTCGTTCAACAGATGTGGCGGTTCAGCCAAAATCATTCGTTGATGTGAGTAGCCATAACGGAGACATTAGTATTGGAGACTACCGTACCCTAGCTAATAAAGGCGTGGGCGGTGTCGTTGTCAAATTGACAGAAGACACTTGGTACAAGAACCCGAATGCGGAGAACCAAATTCGTAATGCACAAGCTGCGGGTCTGCAAGTATCGACGTACCACTTCTCACGCTATACTTCTGAGGAAGCAGCGCGTGCAGAAGCGCGATTCTACATTGCAGCTGCACAACGTTTGAGTTTGCCAAAGAATACCCTCATGGTCAATGACTTTGAGGATGCCAAGATGCAGCCAAACATTAACCGCAACACCCAAGCTTGGGCTGACGAAATGCGCAAAAATGGCTACACCAACTTGATGTTCTACACCAGTGCTAGCTGGTTGGATGAAAACAACCTTCGCAAGAAAGGTCCTGTTAACACCGCTCAATTTGGGCTTCAGAATTTCTGGGTTGCCCAATACCCTTCTCCAAAACTGTCTGTAAACGATGCGAAAAGCTTGCGTTACAATGGGAAAGCTGGCGCGTGGCAGTTCACTTCTCAAGCGGAATTGCTTCCAGGAAAACACCTCTTTGACCACAGTGTGGACTATACCGGTCGCTTTACAGCGAACGCAAAACCTGCAGCGGATCCAACAGAAGGCAGCTTAAGTGGGAAGATTGACATTGTCAATAACGATACTATGACGGGTCGCTTTGACGTTGTCATCTCAAATGTCAAGGCACCAAATGGAGTTCGAAGTGTTTCTGTACCGATCTGGTCAGAAACAGGTGGTCAAGATGACCTTGTTTGGTATACAGCCAACCGTCAAGCAAACGGAACCTATACTGTTAATGTAAAAGCGTCCGATCATAAAAACTCAACCGGTCTTTATAATGTTCACCTTTACTATGTTCAGAACAATGGACAAATGACGGGTGTGGGTGGAACAACGACAAATGTTTACATCGGAAAACGACCAGAGGATTTAAAACCAAGTGGCACGCTAACGATTGAGAATAATAATGCTGAAACAGGAACCTTTGATGCAGTTATTCGCAATGTAGTAGCTCCAAATGGCTTGAAAGA
>NZ_JAJCHF010000027.1:0-25794 GCF_020554365.1 Streptococcus sp. 210928-DFI.4.42 | reverse complement strand
CGTAGTAGAGCCCACTCAACCACTGCGTCTTGCTCGACAATCCAAAAACAATTAAAGAGGCTAGGACTTTGGTCCCAGCCTCTTTTGAATATTACAATTCGATATCGCCAAACAAGTCAGCCATTGAGAATCCAGTTTGAGTTTCTGGAAGATCAAAGTCGCGTTTTTCTTGTTTTGGACGACGTGGGCGAGATTGACGTTTTTCTTGTTTTTCGCCTTCTTCTTGAGCTGGACGTTCTTCAAGAGCTTTGATAGAAAGTGATACACGTTCATCTGCAGCATTTACTTCAAGAACTTTAACAGTTACTTCTTGTCCAACTTTAAGAACATCTTTTGGATTTTCAACACGTTTGTGTGAAATTTGTGAGATGTGTACAAGTCCGTCGATACCTGGCAATACTTCAACGAATGCACCGAAGTCAGTCAAACGTTTAACAGTTCCTTCGATAACATCACCAGCAGCCAATTTTTGTTCAACGCCATCCCAAGGTCCAGGTGTTGTAGCTTTCAATGAAAGTGATACACGACCTTCTTCTTCGTTCAAGTCAAGAACTTTCACTTGGATTTCTTCACCAACAGTTACAACTGATTTAGGTGATACGTTGCGTTCGTGTGACAATTCTGTCAAGTGAACCAATCCATCAACACCACCAAGGTCAATGAAAGCACCGAAGCTTGTGATACGTGCAACTTTACCAGTTACGACATCACCAACGTTCAATTTACCAAATACTTCTGCGCGTGCTGCAGCTGATTCAGCTTCAACAACTTCACGACGTGAAAGGATAAAGCGGTTTTCTTTTGGATCTACTTCTTTGATTTTAGCATCAAATTCTTGACCTACGAAACGTTCAGTGTTACGTACAAAACGAGTATCAAGCATTGAAGCTGGAATAAATCCACGAAGTCCTTCAAATTCTACTGAAAGTCCGCCTTTAACAGCGCGAGTTCCTTTAACAGTAACAACTTCTTCTTCACGTCCAACCAATTTGTCCCATGCTTTGCGAGCTTCCAAACGTTTTTTAGATACAAGGTAAGTTACTGTATCAGTATCTTTACCAACTACTTGACGAAGAACAAGCAATTCAAGTGTTTCACCTGGTTTTACCAAGTCGTTGATGTCAGCATCACGATCGTTTGTCAATTCGCGAAGAGTCAAGACACCTTCGACACCAGTTCCAGAGATTGCAACGTTAGCTTGGTTCGCGTCAACTGTCAATACTTCAGCAGTAACAACGTCACCTGGTTCAACTTGGCTAACACTGTTTAGCAAATCTTCAAATTCATTCATCTAAAAAATCCTCCAACAATCAAGTTTTCTAAAACTTGACATACTTATAATTATTTTTCCTAAGCAAGCACTCGCAATGAGATCAACTACAATCTTTAACGACTCATCCTATAAAGAAATAAAATACCTGGATAGATATTTTATCACTTATCTGATATTACCTAAGAACTGGGGTAGCTGGATTCGAACCAACGCATGAGGGAGTCAAAGTCCCTTGCCTTACCGCTTGGCTATACCCCATGAATGAAATGGAGAGAGAGGGATTCGAACCCCCGAACCCGAAGGAGCGGATTTACAGTCCGCCGCGTTTAGCCTCTTCGCTATCTCTCCATATAAATCAACAGGATCTATTATACCATTGATTTATTATGATTGCAAGCCCTTATTTATTCAAATTATAATTTTCTATTAAAATTTCAACGGCTTTTTCAAGTTTTTTGTAAAGAGAATCCACATTTCCATTTTTGATGATGGCAAATTGACCAGCCATGTCTGCAATTTCACCAATCGTTTTCTTTCCAATGGACAAAGTGAAACCATCAAAAGTGTCTTTTCCGACGGTTACTTTACTATCAACGATTTGAATCTCAATTTTCTTATCTTTTTTACTCATTTCAACCCTCTTTTCACTTTTTCTATTTTACAAAAATTCTCTTGATGACGCAAGAGAAAAGGGAGTGGGTCAGAAAGAATTTAGTTAGAAATTCCTTCTTTATCCCACCCCCGCAAGAGTCATTCGGCACTCTTCTATTCCTAAAAGCGAATGAAGTGAAACATTAGCTACTGCGTCTTTTCGTTAAGACTCGTTCTCATTGAAGTCTGGCCACTTTGTTACAGACGCTTTCGGTTTAATCGACTTTGAAAATCCATCCTTCTGGTGCTTCGACATCACCAAATTGGATACCGGTCAACTCGTCATAAAGCTTCCGTGTGACAGGACCTACTTCTGTTTCAGAATAGAAGACATGGAAGTCATCCCCATGTTGAACGCCTCCGATCGGAGAGATGACAGCAGCGGTACCACAAGCTCCTGCTTCTACAAAGCGATCCAAGTCATTGATAAAGACATCCCCTTCAATTGGTGTCATACCAAGACGGTGTTCTGCCAAGTAAAGCAAAGAGTACTTGGTGATAGATGGCAAAATAGACGGACTCAATGGTGTCACAAATTCGTTATTAGCAGTGATACCAAAGAAGTTTGCAGAACCAACTTCTTCAATCTTGGTGTGAGTCGCTGGATCGAGATAAATCACGTCAGAGAAGTTACGATCATGCGCAATCTTACCTGGCAACATACTTGCTGCATAGTTCCCACCAACTTTTGCAGCCCCTGTACCATGTGGTGCAGCACGGTCATACTCATCTTGAATCAAGAAGTTCGTTGGGACCAAACCACCTTTAAAGTAGTTACCGACAGGCATTGCAAAGATGGTAAAGATATACTCATCTGCAGGTTTTACGCCAATAATATCTCCAACACCGATCAAAAGAGGACGAAGGTAAAGGGTAGCTCCTGTACCATACGGTGGTACATACTCTTCATTTGCTTTTACAACTGCCTTACAAGCATCCACAAACATATCCGTTGGAACTTGAGGCATCAGCAACCGATCAGCCGTGCGTTGCAAGCGTTTAGCATTTTCATCTGGACGGAACAATTGGACGCTTCCATCTTTTGTACGGTAGGCTTTCAACCCTTCAAAGGCTTGCTGACCGTAATGCAAACTTGGAGAAGATTCGGACAAATGCAAAGTCGCATCTTCTGTCAATTCCCCTTTTTCCCAAGCTCCATTGCGATAATGTGCCAAATAGCGATAGGGTAATTTCATATATGAAAAGCCAAGGTTTTCCCAATCAAGTGATACTGTCATGATCGTGCTCCTTTTAATTCTTTCTATTCCTTGTCGATCTGATGCAGGTCGATTCAGTTTCTCAATCTATGTACACTATTGTACACCATTTCATGAGAATTTCAAGTGATATTTTCAATTTTCAGAAAATTTATTTTTAAAGAAAGTCAGTCCTAGAATGGACCGACCCCTTCTTTTACTTGATAGTGGCTGAAAAAACTTCTTGATCCGAAATGGTATCATTGACAAAGGATCCATTGCTTGTTCTTTCAGAAATGCTTAATTGTGTCAAATCAACCTCGGTCACCTGTCCAGTGGTAGAGGTAATAGCAAGAATTTGATCTTGCTCTCCTACTTCTTCCTGGCTCGTAAAGAGATCAAAATCTCCTTGGTCCGTGAAAACTGGACCTGCCTTGAAGACTCGGTGTGGTTTAGACTTCAGTTCACGTAAGACTTGAAGTCCGCGTTTAGCTCGGCTGGTAACAGGAATATCGTCCTGGGACATCCGTTTCAGACTGCCTCGCTGGGTCAGAATGTACATGCTTGGAGTCGTTGACTTAAAGACGGCTACCACTTGATCTCCATCTTTCAGGTTAATAGCTTTGACCCCTGCTGCTTTAGCACCAACTACCGGCACCTCTTCAATATTGAAGCGCAGACCATAGCCATTTTGGGTAATGATCATGATGTCCTCGAGGACAACTGGTGCAACCGCTACGATACGGTCCTCTTGGTCTTTCAGCTTAGCGTACTTCGTTGATTTGGAGCGGTAGGTCCGCCATGGGCTCAATTCCTTGCGTTCAAAGCGCTTGATTTGTCCTTGTTGGGTAGCTGCAAAGTAGGTCACACCTTCAAACTGATCCACAATCTCCGCAAAGAGAATTTCTTCCTCTTGCTCGAAATTGGTCAAGGTCTGACTGAGGTGCTCGCCGATATCCTTCCACTTGGTATCTGTCAATTCGTGAATTGGTCGATAAATGGCATTCCCCAAGTTGGTAAAGAGTAAGAGGTGCTGAGTGGTCTTAGCAGGCTCTACAAAAATCAACTCATCATCGTCTCGCTTACCGACTTCTTCCAGTGTTGAGGCATTGAAAGAACGAGGCGAGGTTCGTTTGATATATCCAGCACGGGTTACGCTGACGAAGGTTTCCTCTTCAACAATGAGACTGGCTGTATCAATCTCAATCGTTTTAGCAGTGTCTTGCAATTCACTACGACGCGGATTACCAAAGAGCTTCTTGACTTCACGCAATTCCTTCTTCATGAGATTGAACATGGTCCGTTCGTCCCCAATGATGGCTGCCAAGGTCGCGATTTGCTCCTTGAGACTGGCATGCTCTTCTTCCAAGGTCACGATATCGGTATTGGTCAAGCGGTACAATTGCAAGGTAACAATAGCTTCTGCTTGTTCTTCCGTGAAATCGTAGCTGACCTTGATGTTTTCCTTAGCATCTGCCTTATTATCAGAAGCTCGGATCAAGGCAATGACTTCATCAAGGATAGAAATGACGCGGATCAAGCCCTCTACGATATGGAGGCGTCGTTCTGCCTTTTCCTTATCAAAGCGCGAGCGAGCGACAATGATATCCCGACGGTGTGCAATGTAGCTAGAGAGAATCGGTACAATCCCCACCTGACGTGGTGTGTAGTTGTCAATTGCCACCATATTGAAGTTGTAGTTGACCTGCAAATCCGTATACTTGAACAAGTAGTTCAAGATCAAATCTGCATTGGCATCTTTCTTCAACTCAATCGCAATGCGAAGACCATCTCGGTCAGACTCATCCCGAACTTCTGCGATACCAGCCACCTTGTTGTTAACACGGACATCGTCGATCTTCTTGACCAAAACAGCCTTGTTAATCTCATAAGGGATTTCGGTGACAACGATTTGCTGCTTACCGCCTTTGAGCTGCTCGATCTCTGTTTTAGAGCGGACAACCACCCGGCCCTTACCAGTTTCATAGGCTTTCTTGATCTCATCCCGTCCCTGGATAATGGCACCCGTTGGGAAATCAGGCCCAGGCAGAAACTCCATGAGCTTGTCTACCTTGGCAGATGGATGGTCGATCATGTAGACCACGGCATCGATGACTTCAGCAAGGTTGTGTGGTGGAATATCTGTCGCATAACCAGCTGAAATCCCTGTTGCCCCATTGACCAAGAGATTTGGAAAAGCGGCAGGTAAAACCGTTGGCTCTTTTTCCGTATCGTCAAAGTTCCAGGCAAATGGTACTGTGTTCTTTTCGATATCTTGCAGGAGATAGCCCGCAATTTCAGACAAGCGCGCTTCGGTATAACGCATGGCTGCTGGTGGATCACCGTCCATGGAACCATTGTTTCCGTGCATTTCCACAAGGATCTCACGGTTCTTCCAGTCCTGAGACATGCGGACCATGGCATCATAGATGGAAATGTCCCCGTGAGGGTGGAAATTCCCCATGATATTACCGACAGACTTGGCAGACTTACGGTAACCCTTGTCATGGGTATTGCCATCCTTATTCATAGAATAAAGAATCCGCCGTTGAACAGGTTTCAAGCCATCCCGAATATCAGGAAGAGCCCGTTCTTGAATAATGTATTTGGAGTAGCGACCAAAGCGCTCCCCCATGATGTCCTCTAGGGACATATTTTGAATATTAGACATAAGATACAAAGCCCGTAAAATGCTAAGGAAAATAGAAAATTTATCTTTTTCACACAGCGCTTAGGGCGTGTTCAACTCCTTTCAAAGAATGTTGAGTAGTCTTTTATATATAGAGGAATTCAGTTACACCAAGTAACCAAACGTTCCTTTCTGATGTTTAAAATAAATTCATTAATGATTCGAAAGTTTCTCTTTAGCATAAGAAGTTATTTTCTCTGCAACTTCCATATCGTAAGTAAATCCCATCTTTTGGGCCAGAAATTGAGCTTCTCGATCGAATCCCTTCATGGTAGAAAATAAAGACTGAGTGATTTTATCGAAACTAGATAAATCAAGTAAAGCTGAGAACTCCTTCTCTTGCTCAGCTGGAAGGTACTGGAAGAGGTACTTGTAGTTCTTTCCGATGTCAACTACTCCCTTATCGCTTGTCACCTGCCAAGCTAAGACCTTGAGGAGTTCTTGCTGACAAATGCCATAGAGGTGATCGGTCGCATAGATAAGCTGATTTCTTCGAATGGCCTTGACAACATAAGCCGATACCCACCAAAATTCATTGCAGGATGCTGCAAATTCCTCTTCAGTAGGAGGAGCGGTCCAGTAGCGCTTGGAATTAGGCTGATAGGCTTCAAATAAGCCTTTGTCGTCCTTTATAACTTCAAAATTTGCTTCGCTGTCCACCCACTCTTGAATGTGCTCCTTGGGACAGAGGGTCAAATCGATACGGTTGCCGTCTTCAAAGAGCGTGAGGTAAAGACGACGGTGTCCAAGGACATTGTGCTGTTCAATCAGCCGTATTCCAAACTGGTCTAGCCAAGATAAATCAGATATCAAGTCCTCCAGATTCTCAACAATATAAACCACATCATAATCTTGAAACTCATCTCTTAGAGAGTGGATATCGGATCGCGAACCGGATAAGGCCACTGCTTCCACTTGCAGGGATTCAGCTATCTGCAAGATCAGGTCCATCATTTCTGTCTCAGTTCTCATCTTCTACTCCTTCACCGCTATAGGATGCTTGGAATTGTTGGTCTTTGTCTAAATAAAGATAAAGAGATGGGAGAAAGAATCCAATCAATATAGCTACTTCTAGCAGTCGCATGCGACCTAAATTAGTCATAAAGTGCTCACTAGGAGTACAAAAAGCAATCCAACTGGCAACTAGATAATAGGAGACAATGCCAATTACTTTCCACACTCTATCCTTATAGACAAGATAGAGACGAATTCCACTATAAAGAAGCGCTATAAGCAACAAGGGATAACAGAAAAATAAGAGAACAGCTCCAACTTCCAAACTTGTCGCAGTATCCTGAAATTTTATTAACCCGTGTTCATATATTGTCAGACATAGCATAATAGGAAAAAAGAGACCAAAAAATGGTTTTTTCCTTTTATCTAATTGCCTTTCAATAAATAAAGCAATAGCCAAAGCAATCAATGGGAGTACAAAACTAAGAGACATACTAATCATAAATAATAAATCATTCATTTCACACCTTCTTACGATTCTGGCTAATGATCAAAAATATGGCTGGCAAATAAGATAGAAAAAGAGACAGGAACATTGACCTTATCATCATGCTTCGGTGTTGCAAAAACTCTTCCGGTATACTAGCCATAACCCTGTAAAAAAGGACCGCACTTACTAGATAAGCGAAGATGATCAGGATGATTTTCCATCCATATTTAGGAAAAATTGAAAATAATCGTATGACGTGATAAAGCAAGGCAATTACCACCAAGGGAACACCTAGGACTATTACCATTAGTTGAACAGCAAAGACTATTAGCATGAAGGGAAGAGCCCTCTCAACAACGTCGAATGAATCAAATTGTACGACACAATAAGTCATGACTGTTAAACAAATTGGATAATACAAGCCATAAAAATTTTTCTTTTTCCAATTCATCCAAAAGGCAATGAAGATGGATAGAAACAAGACAATATACAATTGGTAAAAATGATTGAATGTAGTAATTAAAAAATCCATAATTTTTCCCTTCCTAGCTAACTTCTATTGATCTCGGTCGAAAAAGTAGAGATAAATAGGAGGAAGATAGGAGACCAGAATCATCGAAAAAATGACTACGTAAATGAAATGATCGATCTGAAATACGAATTCCACATATATGGCCAAGGCACCTACAAGCAGGGGACCCAAAATATAGGATATAAAAATCAATAATGCCTTCCAGATTTTTTTCTGATAGACGAAACACAAACGAATCAGTGTAAAGATTAAGGATCCAATTATCAAGGGAAATCCATATAAAAACATGAGAATGCCCGCTTCTAAAGCACCGGATTCTGGGAGCCTAATATTGGATTCTAGTACCTTAAGCATACATAGAGTAAAGACTACCGGTGCAAACAACCCTAATAGTCTAATTCTTCGACGATTCATGTTAATTGCAAGATAAATGGAGGACAAAAAGACTAACAAAATAAAACCTATGTATAGAGCCATCACTCGCACTCCTTAAAACGCTGTCGTTTCTTCCAAAGTAAACTTAACGTTATCTTCAATCCATTGACGACGTGGTGCCGCCTTATCTCCCATGAGGACGGAGACACGGCGTTCTGCACGCGCTAGATCATCAATGGTGACACGGATCAAGGTACGAGTTTCTGGATTCATGGTGGTTTCCCAAAGCTGATCCGCATTCATTTCCCCTAACCCTTTGTATCGTTGAAGGGTCGCTCCACGGCCAAAAGTCCGACGCAACTCTTCTAATTCGCTATCTGTCCAAGCATAGGCTACTTCTTCTTTCTTGCCTTTGCCTTTCGACATCTTATAAAGAGGAGGAAGCGCAATGTAGACGTGTCCAGCTTCTACCAAAGGGCGCATATAGCGATAGAAGAAGGTTAAGAGGAGGGTTTGAATGTGGGCTCCATCCGTATCCGCATCGGTCATGATGATGATCTTATCGTAGTTAGTATCTTCCACTGAGAAATCTGCCCCAACTCCAGCACCGATGGTGTAAATCATGGTGTTGATTTCCTCGTTCTTGAGGATATCACTCATATTGGCCTTCTCAGTATTGAGCACCTTCCCACGAAGGGGAAGAATCGCTTGGAACTTCCGGTCCCGTCCTTGTTTGGCAGAACCGCCGGCTGAGTCTCCTTCGACCAGATAGAGTTCATTTTTCTTAGGATTTTTAGACTGGGCTGGTGTCAATTTACCTGACAAAAGTCCCTTGTCCTTTTTGCTCTTCTTGCCATTTCGGCTTTCATCCCGCGCTTTTCGAGCGGCTTCACGCGCATCCCGAGCTTTAATAGCCTTTCGAATCAGATTAGAGGCTAACTCCCCATTTTCCATGAGGAAGAAGGTCAATTTATCCGAAACAATGCTATCTACTACCGGACGAGCCAAGGGACTTCCTAATTTGTCTTTGGTTTGTCCTTCAAACTGCAAATGGGCCTCTGGAACCAAGATCGAAAGAACAGCTGACAAACCTTCGCGGTAGTCTGATCCTTCCAGATTCTTGTCTTTTTCTTTGAGGAGTCCTGTCTTTCTTGCATAGTCGTTCATAGCCTTGGTAATGGCTGTCTTCAGACCTGTCTCGTGGGTTCCCCCATCTTTGGTGCGGACATTATTAACGAAGGACAAGATATTATCTGAGTAGCCATCATTGTATTGCATAGCCACTTCTACCTGGAAACCATCTGATTCGCCACTAAAGTAGAGAACAGGTGTCAAAGTTTCCTTGTCTTCGTTCAAGTACTCTACGAAATCTTGGACACCATTTTCATAATGAAAGGCCACATGGTTGTCTTCTTCCTTGCGGAGATCGGTCAGCGTCAGCGTCACGTCCTTCAGCAAGAAGGCTGATTCTTTGATTCGCTCAGCAATGGTATTGAATTTGAAATCCGTCGTTGAAAAGATGGTTGGATCTGGCATGAAGGTGACCTTGGTCCCTGTCTTAGACTTGGGAGCAGAGCCAATCTTTTCAAGGGTCGTAACTGGTTTTCCCCCATCTTCAAAACGTTGCTTGTAGACAGCTCCATCACGGGTAATTTCTACCTCTAGCCAGCTAGAAAGGGCATTGACGACAGAAGATCCCACTCCGTGAAGACCTCCAGATGTCTTATAGCCTCCTTGACCAAACTTCCCTCCGGCGTGGAGGACTGTAAAGATCACCTCAACGGTTGGTTTACCCATAGCATGCATCCCGGTCGGCATTCCACGTCCCTGGTCTTCTACCGATAGAGAACCATCTTTATTAATCGTTACATCGATTTGTGATCCAAAGCCAGACAAGGCTTCATCGACCGCATTATCCACAATCTCCCAGACCATGTGATGCAAGCCATTTCCGTCGGTCGATCCGATATACATCCCTGGACGTTTACGGACTGCATCCAACCCTTCTAGTACCTGAATGGCATCGTCATTATAATTATTAATATTGATTTCCTTTTTTGCCACAAGGAACCTCCTGTTTGTTCATCTTTTCTATATTACAGTTTTTTAGGAAATTTTGCAAAATTTTTTCTCTTTATATGGAGATTTCTATATCCCAGTAAAAAATGTTAGCTGAGAACTTTCTTCAGATGTCACACTTGAACTCCAGAAATTGCTTTTTCTATCGATGGCTTTTTGATATAATGAAACTATGATAAAAGAAATAAGTGTTTTAATTTTGGCCTATCTGTTAGGCTCCATTCCTTCGGGATTATGGATTGGGAAAATTTTTTTCCATATTAATTTACGGGAACATGGCTCGGGCAATACTGGAACGACCAATACCTTTCGGATTTTAGGAAAGAAAGCTGGGATCATTGTCTTTGCGATTGATTTCTTAAAAGGAACTTTGGCCGTTCTCCTTCCGACTTTCTTTGGAATTCAGGGGATCTCGCCAATGGTCTTTGGCCTCTTAGCTGTATTGGGGCACACTTTCCCAATTTTTGCTGGATTCAAGGGTGGAAAGGCAGTGGCGACGAGTGCTGGTGTCTTACTTGGTTTCTCGCCTATCCTGCTACTCATTTTAGCAGTTTATTTTGTAGCCAGCCTGTATTTAACCAGTATGATTTCGTTTTCGAGTGTTACCGTTGCGCTACTCGCCATTCTTTCGGTCCTCCTTCTTCCTTTGACTGGATGGATCTTGCACAGCTATGATCCACTTTTTACAATCATTGTCTTGGCACTAGCGACCTTGATCATTCTTCGTCACAAGGACAATATCCAACGGATCAAAGAGAAAAAAGAAAATCTCATCCCTTGGGGAAAGAATATCACCCATCAACAACCAAAAAACTAGAGCAAGCGCTCTAGTTTTTTTTGGTTGGATCCCCCTTATACTTTTGAACAGATCCTCATTATAATGCATCGACTAGGTCCATCAGTATTTCCATAGGAGTTTTTTTCCTACGACCATTAACAGTTTCGATCATGTGATACACTTTTAAACGATTGTCATTGCTAAAGACAAATTCAAAGCGGAATTCGCGTCCGTTGGGTGCCACTGTATCAAATTTCGTTTTATATTTATCATGAACGGGGCTAACTGGAAACTTATTGAAGAGCAAGCGTCGTTTCTCCCCTGCTTCTTTCAAACAGTTTTCTAGTTCTTGACAATAGTTATAAAACAGCTGATAGAGGTCTTCTTCTGAAATTCTTCTTCTCCGAACTAATGATGTAAAATCCGAAAAATTTCTGCGCGGGATGTCAATACTAAATGAGAAGCCCTCCTGATTGATTCTTTCTAAAAATGCATCTCTTGAAATCATAGAACCACTCTTTCTTTTGTCAATCTAACGTAAACAATGATTGTTTCTATTCATAGTTAATCCATTATGTAATCAAGCAGGTCCATCAAGGTTAGTTTCTTACGACCATTGACAGTCTCAAATAAATTATAAACTCTTAGTTCTTGGTTCTTTTTGAAAGCAAACTCAAAGCGAAACTCCCGACCATTGCATGCAGCTACATAAAATCCAGTCTGATACTTCCTCTTATCCGCTACTACTTTCATTTGCCGGTGTTCTACCTCTCTACAAAGTAAAAGAAAAATCTGATAGAGTTGCTCCTCAGAGAGCCTTTTTCTCCAAACCAATGACTTGAAGTTATTGTACCGCCACCATGGGATTTGGATGTTGAAGGAAAAACCTTCCTGATTGGCTTTGTCGATAAATGCTTTTCTGGAGACCATACTAACTCCTCTTCTAATGGAACATCGTTTGACTCTATTATACCATCTTTTAACCTTTCACAAAAACAGCATCCCAAATGGAATGCTTTTTTCTGTTTCTTAATAGTATTCCCCTTGGCGGTAGTTCCAAGAGTTGAAATGATCAGATAAGTGCATCATGATCTTATCGATATCCAATCCTTTACGGATGACAACTGGACAAGTATTGACAGAACGGCTACCTGCTCCTTGTTCTGGAATCAGTTTTCCTTCGGCATCAACCATAGAGACCATCACACCTTGTTCATAGCGAGTTTCAATGGTCTTGTCTGGTTGGATAGAAGCTACATAATCATCTGCTTCGATGACCAAGTCCACGGCACCTTCGATACGTTCACCGATTCCTTCGACCTTCCCGCGGTTTCCTTTACCGGAAGGGTTGGCTGAAGAAGCGTAAACCATCTTACCTTCTTTTTCCCACATTTCTTTGGCAATTTGCTCACCAGCTTTACCAAATTTGATGACAAAGCATGAAGTTCCACGAACGTCTGTCATGAGTTCTTCACGTCCATCTCCGAAGGCTTGCAATTTTGCATAGGCATCTTCACGCCAAGGAAGGATACAACCAAGCAAGATATCTTCATCCCAATGTTTTTGGTAGAAGGCTTCGATTTCAGGATTCAATTGCGCAAGGGCACGAAGTTCGTCCATGCTTCCGCAAAGAACCACACCTGGTTTGTTGCGGTTGCGTTCTTTGGCTTCGAATTTACGTTCCAAGCCAGCCTTGTCACTGGTCATGATGATATAGCCAACTTTGGTAGGGCAGACGATACAGCCACCCTCTCCTTTAAGAATATCAAATCCTTCTTGTGAAAGTTGTCCGTCCCATTGAATGTGTTTTGTCATAAGTCTCTTTCCTTTTCTATTCTTTTTAGTATTGTATCAAAAAATAGTCTCAAATTCAATATATTTTCAGAAAATTCGTAATTCGGTATACAATTTTATCATTGCCAGTAAGCTGGCCGGTTCTTCTCATAAGCTGCGATCAAGTCTTCGTACTGAAGCGTAATCCCGATATCATCCAAGCCGTTGAGCAATTTGTGCTTCCAATCTTGATCGATCTCAAAGTGAAACTCTCCAACAGGCGAGAGGATCTTCTGCTCTTCCAAATCCACCGTCACTGGATCTGTCGGCTTCAAACTTGCCAATTTTTGACGAACCTCTAGTGGTTGGACAATCGGCAGCATGCCATTATTGAGCTCATTATTGTAATGGATATCTCCGAAGGATCCGGCGATAACGACTTTAAAGCCATAATCAGCTAAAGCCCAGGCTGCGTGTTCCCGAGAGGAACCAGCACCAAAATTGTCACCAGTAATCAAAATGGTCGCCTTGCGGTATTCTGGCTTGTTAAAGATAAAATCTGGATCCTCAGTATATTGGTCATCCAAATAGCGCCAAGCATACATGAGGTATTTCCCAAAACCTTTCTTATCAATCAACTTCAAGAATTGCTTGGGGAGGATTTGGTCGGTATCAATATTATCGTTCATCAAAGGAACTGTAGTTCCCGTATAAATGGTAAATTTCTCCATGCTTCCTCCTTTTACTTGACTTCTGGCATTTGGCGCACATCGACAAAGCGACCGGCGATTGCTGCTGCAGCGGCCATTGCTGGGCTACAGAGATGAGTTTTAGCCCCAAATCCTTGGCGGTCTTCAAAGTTCCGGTTGCTAGTAGAGGCACAGTGGACGCCATCTGGAACCTTGTCCGGATTCATTCCTAGACACATGGAGCATCCTGGATCACGCCATTCAAAGCCTGCATCCATAAAGATTTTATCCAAGCCCAACTTTTCGGCGGCTTGCTTAACCGGACGAGAGCCAGGGACCACAATAGCAGTTAAGTTTGGCGCAATTTTTTTGCCTTTCACAAACTTGGCTGCCAACTCCAAATCGCTGAGACGCGCATTGGTACAAGAACCGATAAAAATATAGCCTAATTCAATGTCTGCTGGTTTTTGGCCAGGTTCTAGATCCATATAATGATAAGCCCGTTCATCATTCATGTCGCGAATCTCTGGAAAAGGAGTCTCGAAGTCCACTCCCATAGAAGGATTGGTCCCCCAAGTCACCATCGGAGCAAGATCAGATACATCCAAACGGATGACCTTATCATAAACAGCATCGTCATCACTAACCAGAGTCTTCCAATCAGCTACTGCGGCCTCAAAATCATCTGGCACACATTCGCGTCCCCGGAGGTAGTCAAAGGTCGTCTCATCTGGATTCATGATCCCCATTTTGGACCCAAACTCGATCGACATATTGCAGATAGTCATGCGTTCTTCCATGGTCAAGCGATCAATTGCTTCTCCCCGATACTCTACGACATAACCAACTCCACACGCAACACCATAACGCGCTATCAAAGCTAAGATGTAATCTTTTGAATAGATCCCTTTTTGTGGGGTACCTGTGAATTCGACCAACATCTTCTTTGGTTTGACTTGCCAGATGGTTTGGGTGGCAAAGACATGTTCTACTTCACTGGTTCCAATCCCAAAGGCAATGGCACCGAAGGCTCCGTGGGTTGCGGTGTGACTGTCTCCACAGACAATAAATTTTCCTGGCTGGGTCCGACCAGTTTCTGGGCCTATCATATGCACGATTCCTTGCTTAGCAGAACCGTGACCTGCATGATCAATCCCAAATTCCACCACATTCTCAGCTAATTTATCAATCTGGGCTTTTGAAATCACATCTCGAATATCAAAAATATTGACCGTTGGAACATTGTGATCAAAGGTTCCAAAGGTTAAATCGGGTCGTCGAACCTTGCGTCCTGCATCCCGTAATCCTTGAAAGGCTTGCGGACTCGTCACTTCGTGGATATAGTGTTGGTCCACATACATGAGTTGGGGTTGCCCTTCCACTCCTGTAATCACGTGGCGGTCCCAAAGTTTATCAAAGATAGATTTTCCACTCATCATCTTTCTCCATTTATCTTCTTGTTAGGAAATCCATTGAAGGATTAGAAAGAGGGCACCTGCTAAAAGTAGGCTACTGCCCCACCATGTGGCTTGAAAATACCATTTCCGCACCTTGTGGTGAAAGAGATATCCACCTAGTAGAGCTCCGAATCCACCAAGCACCCAGCTCTCGAGTAACAGGACCTTTTCAGGAATCCGCCACCTCTTTTGGATAGCTTTTCGTTTATCTAAACCATAGGTCAGAAATACGATACTATTCCAAATAGCAATAACAACTAAACAGCGATCTCTCCATGTCATCTTAGAGATTCCCAATAATGGCTGCAGTCATCTCTGCAGTAGAAGCCTGACCACCTAGATCCCGTGTCAAGATTCCTTGATTCAAGGTTTGATTGACAGCTTCTTCGATCATTTCTGCACCTGCTGTTTCTCCAAAACTGTCTCGGAGCATCATAGCAACGGACAGGATCATGGAAATCGGATTGGCAATGCCTTGACCAGCAATATCAGGTGCTGAACCATGAATCGGTTCGTACATACTTGGTCCTTGGTCAGAATGACTAGCAGATGGCATCACGCCTAGTGTTCCTGGAAGGACGCTGGATTCATCAGATAAGATATCTCCGAATAGATTCTCTGTCACTACAACATCAAAGCGGGCTGGATTGGTAATCATGATCATGGCCGCACTATCGACAAGCTGGTGCTCTAAGGTCACATCTGGAAATTCTTTGGCAACTTCTTCTGCCACTTGACGCCACAATTTAGAAGTTGCAAGGACATTTTGCTTATCGATACTGGTCACTTTCTTGCCACGTCCTTGGGCGATCTTGAAGGCTTGGCGCATAATCCGACGGATTTCTTCTGCACTGTAATCATTGATATCGCGTGCTGTATCTTCTTTCAAGATATGCTCTCCAAAGTAAATCCCACCTGTCAATTCTCGCACGACCACGAAATCGACCCCCTCGATACGCTCTGGTTTCAAAGGAGACAAGTGTTTCAAGGCATCAAAAATCCGTACAGGACGAATATTGGCAAATAGATTTAACTCCTTACGAATAGCGAGCAGGCCTTGTTCTGGACGAACAGGAGCATTGTCATACTCAGGACTCCCGATGGCTGCGAGAAGAATAGCATCCGCTCCTTTAGCTGCTTTTAGAGTATCTTGGGGAAGTGGGTGGCCAGCGGCATCAATCCCAGCACCCCCAAAAGGTTTGTCTTCAAGACTATAATCAAAGCCGATTTTGGGAGCGACGGCTGCGAGGACCTCTAGTCCAGCTGCCATGATCTCAGGGCCAATCCCATCTCCTGCAAGTGTTACAATTTTCTTTGTCATGTTCATTTCCTCTTAGTCTTGTGGAAGGTCACGGTAGGAGACAGCTCGTCCCATCTCACCCGCATTCTCTTTTTGAACCAGCGTGTTGGCATTGATATAAGCAATGGCAGAGGCTTTCAATACGTCAAAGTCCAAACCAGAGGCATTGAAAATCGTATCTGTATCGACATTTTCCACGGATACCAAGACACGGGCTTGGGCATCAATCCCATCTGTCACTGCATCGATATTGTATGAGGTCAAGCGAACAGTTTGGTTGAAGAATTTATCAATCGCATTAAAGATCGCTTCAACCGACCCTTGACCATTGGCAAGGAACTCAAGCACTTCCCCTTCTTCATTGCGGAGGCTAACCGCTGCTGTAATCGTTTCGTCTGCATTGGTTGTCAAGCGAAGATCGTTAAATTGGAATCCTTCTGGATTTTCCACTGCTGTACCGGCAACAAGGGCGCGGATATCGGCATCTGTGATCTCGTGTTTCTTGTCTGCCAGAGATTTGAACTTAGCAAACAATGGCTTGATATCTTCTTCTGTGAAATCCAGTCCCAACTCATGCAGTTTTTCGACAAAGGCATGGCGACCAGACAATTTTCCAAGAGGGAGACTATTGCTCTTAACACCCACCAACTCAGGCGTGATGATTTCATAGGTAAGAGGATTTTTAAGAACTCCATCTTGGTGGATCCCAGACTCGTGTGAGAAGGCATTGCTACCAACAACCGCCTTGTTTTTAGGAATTGGAATACCAGAGTAACGAGAGACCAACTCAGAAGTATTGATAGTTTCATTAAGGACAATTGGACTTTCCACCTGGTAATAGTCTTCACGGATATTGAGAGCAACCGCTACTTCTTCAAGCGCCGCATTGCCGGCCCGCTCCCCGATCCCATTAATGGTTCCTTCGACACGACGGGCACCATTTTTAACAGCAGCGAGACTATTTGCCACGGCCATACCTAGGTCATCATGGCAATGAGGGGAATAGATAATCTCGCGGTCTGTCTTGACATGGTCAATCAAGTATTTGAAAATGGCACCGTACTCTGCTGGTGTCGTAAAACCGACTGTATCAGGAATGTTGATATAGCTGGCACCAGCATCGACTGCAGTCTGTACGACTTGCAAGAGGAAATCCAATTCCGTCCGGGTCGCATCTTCGGGAGAGAATTCCACAACCTCAAACTTTGAACGCGCATATGAAACGTGCTCTTTAATGGCCTCAAGAATTTCTTCCTTGGTCTTGTTGAGTTTAAACTCCCGGTGAATGGGACTGGTTGCGATAAAGACGTGAACTTGCGGATACTTGGCATCTTTCAAAGCTTCATAGCAAGCATCGATATCAGATTTGACTGAACGGGCCAAACCTGTCACGGCTGTCTTGGTCAAGGCTTTTGCAATCTCTTGAACAGCTGTGAAGGAATCCGGACTAGCCGCTGGAAAACCTGCTTCAATAGCAGAAATACCCCATTTTTCCAATTGTTTGGCAATAGCAATCTTTTCTTTGATAGAAAAATTAACTCCCGGAGTCTGTTCACCATCCCGAAGGCTGGTATCTAAAAATTCAACTTTACGCATAGGGTCTCCTCATTTCTATGTAGTGGATATAAAGAAAAACATCTCACTCGGTCAACCAAGCGAGATGTTTTTGCCCGCTTGGTAAGCCAAACAGGACTAATGCTTCTGCACTAGCCCTTATACCTCAACAACAAAGCAAATTGAATAAACTTAGCTGTTTTCATGTTTGACTTTCTCCTTTGTTCAATGTCTTGTTTAGTATTTTAGCATAGGGAAAAAACAATGTCAAGAATTTTCTGTAATATTCTGAATTTTTTGAATAGAAACAAAATATCCCCTTTTGCCCTACTTCTTCTGATACAAATCAAAAACGATCTTGTCATTATAGAGATCAATGGTATTGGCCTTGACATAGATTCCAAAGTCATTATCAATTTCAGGTAATACAATGGTGATGGTAGACTCTTTTGGCGAAATCTGGATAAAATCTGGGATATTTTTATTTTTGTTCAAAAGCCGCAAAACCATTTTTTGAGGAATTTGAAAGGTACCGACTGAAAAATCCTTTACTGTTAAGAGAATATTCCCGTTTTCTAACTTGGATGGTTGAAAGTAAATGTATAAGGGATAATCCTTCCCTAAGAGACTCAACTGCCCTTCTAATAGGATTTGCTGATTGTCTGCATAGACCTTGTAGTCGGACAGCTTATATTTTTTCAGAAGCGATTTGATGGTGTCATTGAGTTGATCTCGAGTCGTTGTCATGGTTCCAACTTTGACATCTTTGGTGCCAACTGATTGATGAAGCTGGCTAACATCTTCTCTTGGCGTCGCTAAGCGTCCTTGCACAACTAAAGCGAAGGCTAAGAGAAGGCTGACTAAACCTAAAAATAACCATTTCCAAATATTGATTTTTTGAAGGAAGGGGACCTTCTCGTTGATGGGATTATTTTTGACTCCAAGTTTTCTTCGTGGCATTGATTTTCTCCAATATTGCTTGTTTTATCTTTTCATAGCCCGTATTGTTGGGGTGAAAACTATCCTCTTCATACAGGGCATCATTGATAACGGTTGTCTTCCCGTCACTGACTTCTGATACGCCCATTTTGCCATCAATTCCTTTATAGAGTAGGTCATTGATCGGGACGAAATAGACCAGATCAAATTGCGCGATGGTTTCTTCCGTCCTCTCATTCCAACGATCGACAGCCGTCTGGATATTAGTTAATTCAGGAAAATTCAGGTAAAGAGGATTGTAGATCCCCACTACATAAATGGGAAGATGGGGATTGTCCTTTCTGGCCTTTGTAATAATTTCTTTGAGGTTCGCTGTATAATTCTTGAGCGGCTTTTGGATATCCGATAGGGAAAAGTCACTCAGATGATCGACAACGACTTTGCGCAGGTCATTTCCCCCAACCGTTAAGGTCATGACACGCGCCTTTTTGAGATCCTTCTGAAGATCTGTTTGCTTCTTGAGTCGATCTAAGATCTGAGCACTTGTATTCCCAGCTACTCCATAGTTGACAGGCTGGTACTGACCGTCATTTTCATTGGATAGGCTTTGGGCAAGAATGGGCACGAAGCCCCCTTGCTTGGTGCTATCCCCTACTCCTTCAGTCAGTGAATCCCCTAGAGCTACATAAGTATAGGTGATTTCTTTCGCAGCCGTTTTGGGCTTGGTCATACGAGGGGATGCAGTTGGTAGCAGAGCACGAAATAGAAAGACAAAGACAAGAAGGCTGGTTATAAAGAAAACCAAGCCTTGCATCATTTTTTTAAGATTCATATGAATACGATCACTTATCCTTGAAAAATCACTTGTCCATCACAGATCGTATAAGCAACTTTTCCTTTTAATGTTTCACCTACAAATGGTGAATTGCCTGCTTTTGAAGCGAAATGATCCGATACCAGACGATCTGCTTCTGGATCAAAGATGGTTAAATCTGCCGGTCCATCCACTGCGATATAGCCAGCATCAAAATCATAGAGACGTGCTGGATTATAGGACATCTTTTCTAGCAATTGCATGAGGCTCAAATGTCCTGCATGGACCAAGTAGGTCAAACCAAGAGAAAGTGAGGTTTCAAGACCGGTCATTCCAGATGGTGCCTTGGTAATATCAGGAACATTCTTCTCATCCGCATGGTGAGGCGCGTGATCTGTCGCAATTACGGATATGACGCCTGACTTCAAGCCTTCAATCACTGCTAGGCGGTCAGATTCCAAGCGAAGAGGTGGGTTCATCTTGGCATTGCTTCCCTTTGTTAAGAGGAGACTCTCGGTTTTCGAAAAGTGTTGAGGTGCCACTTCTGCCGTCACATGAGCTCCTAATCCTTGGGCAAATTCTACAACCTTGACACTTTCTTCCTTGGAAAGGTGTTGGATATGAAGGTGGGCACCTGTCGCATGGGCAATCATGGCATCCCGCGCAGCCATCGAGTATTCGGCCACACCCGTCGCTCCACAGACATGGAAATGTTCCTTTGCAATGTTTTCATTCAACCCAAGAATGCCATTCAACTCAGGGTCTTCTTCATGCAAACTAATAAAGGTTCCTAGACGCTTAGCTTCTTCCAAGGCTTCACGGACAACCTTGGTGCTTTGAAGGGGAATCCCATCATCTGAAAAACCAGCCGCACCAGCCTTAAGCAAGCCCTCAAAATCTGTCAGGTGTTGACCGTCAAAATTCTTGGTCACCGTCGCAACCGTATGAATGTGGAGATTTTCCTTGGCTGCAGAAGCTAAGACTTCCTCTAAGGTAGCAATATCTGAAATGGTAGGATTGGTATTGGCCATCATGACCACTCGAGTAAAACCACCCGCAGCTGCGGCTAAGGCACCCGTATGGATGTCTTCTTTATGAGTTTGACCAGGTTCACGGAAATGGACGTGTACATCGATCAATCCAGGAACTACAACCAGACCAGTAGCATCAAGGACTTCTTGTCCATCCGTTGGGAGGTTTTCAGCGATCTCTACGATTTTCTTTCCTTCGATACGAAGATCACAGACTTGATCCAAACCTGTCTTGGGATCCATTACGCGACCATTTTTAATGACAACCATTGCATTCTCCTTTATTCATAAAAATCTACATGCGACTCTAACAAGCGGTCGCCGTCATAGCGAAACATTGCTGAAAAGAAGGGTTTATCCTCCAACAACCACTCGACAAAGGTGTGGTCCCCTTCCCAGGTTGGTTTTGAGAGGACTTGATCATAAGGCACCCACTCCAAGGTTCCTTCGTTACACTCGATCAGTTCTCCCTCAAAATCTGTTACCTTGAAGACATAGGTGTACCAGTCCAAATCTGGAGTAAACTCCGGAAAGGTAATAATCCCTTTCAAAACTGGCTTTGCTCTAAGGCCCGTCTCCTCAAAAATCTCACGCGCAGCACACTCCTGTGGGGTTTCCCCGCGTTCTAATTTCCCACCAACTCCGATCCATTTGCCTTCATGGACATCATTGGGCTTTTTATTGCGATGCAGCATGAGAAATTCTTTCCCATTGTCAATGTAACAAATCGTTGCTAATTGTGGCATTTCTTTCTCCTATCTTAACCAATCAATCGGCTCGCGTCCCGTCTCTTTCAAAAATTGATTGGTTTTTGAAAAGGGTTGGGAACCAAAGAATCCTCGGTAGGCCGATAAAGGACTTGGGTGAGCTGATTCAAGGACCAAATGTCGATCGTTGGTAATCAGAGGCTTTTTCTTACGGGCATAAGATCCCCAGAGGATAAAGACAACAGGCTCCTCCAACTCATTGACCACCTTGATCACAGCATCTGTGAAAGGCTCCCAAATTTGTCCTGCATGGCCATTGGCCTGACCAGCAGGCACCGTCAAGCAGGCATTGAGCAAGAGCACGCCTTGCTCTGCCCAAGAGGTCAGATCATGGGAACGCTTCTCTCCGATATCTGAGCGCAATTCTTTGAGAATATTTTGCAAAGAAGGCGGCGCTGGTACATGATCTGGAACAGAAAAACTTAAGCCCTGCGCTTGATCCGGTCCATGGTAGGGATCTTGCCCTAAGATCAAGACCTTGACCTGATCCATTTCTGTCGTCTGCAAGGCCTTAAAGACCTTGTCACGCGGTGGATAAACCACTCCTTTGCTGTAGACTTCATTCATAAAGTCATTGATCTGGTGAAAATACCCTTCTGGAAGATGGGATTTGATGGCTTCATGCCAGGGTGAATGCTGCATGGAAACTCTCCGCTATCCAATAAATTCTTACCTTCCATTATACCACATTTGGCGCAGATCCACTGGATAAAAAAGAGGCTGGATAATTTTGTCCAACCTCTTTTTCTGCCTGTCAAACAAGCAGGAGCTTTTATGTATTTTCTTTCTTGGTAAATCCTGCTAGACCGATCGAAGCCACTAGCAAAATTTGGGGCAAGAATTGGATGAGGTAGCGGGTCTTCCCACCTTCAAAGATGGTTAAGAAGAGCAAACCACCAAAGACCGCTAAGGAAAGGAAATTGAAGGCATCTGTATCTCGACGCTTGAGATAAGCCCCAACCAAGCCAGCTGACAAGACGATCCAGATCAGCTGTTTCACAAATTCATAATACTTGTACTGTGGGCGATCCGTGCTGAGGAAATAGGTCCGCACCCATTTAGCCAGACTGCTATTTTTGGTGAGTGGAGCATAGAGAGGATTAATATAAGGTGTCTTCTCATACTCTACATCTCGGTAAAGCCAACCTAGGGTCCCTTCTGCTACCGTCAAGGACTGCTTGTAATAGATATGCCCAATCAAACCGAAAGGACCATACTCCTTGAGACGGCGCTTAATTTCTTTGATCACATTTTCTTTCTTAAAGAGACCATTGTTGTAGTCCGAGCGCTTGTCCTCATCGATATAAGCCAGCAAGCCCTCTTTCATATCTTCTTGGTTATGCCCCATATCCGTCAAGCCTAGATTGATAAACAAGAGTGGTCCTTTGGCCAGCCCTTCTTGTTTCAAGATCGGCACAACTCTTTGATGATTGACCGCTGTATTCAATCCTGCAAAGACAAAGCCCGTCATCATTACGGTCACCGTAGCAATCTTGCCAAAGGCCTTCCAGTTTCCTCTAAAGAAGAGGACAGCCCAAAAGGCAATCATGACAATAATCGTCGTTGGACGGATCAACATGGTCACGCCAGATAAAATCCCTAAACCAAACATTTTCTTCCAGGAGGTCCCTGCTTGGTTTTCCTTTAAGAGATCCAAGGCCCACCACAATTGAAGAGCGATCAAAGGAAGCGGAGGAATGTCTGTATACATGGAATAGAAATAAGGCGAGTAACAGATCAAGCTGACATAAAAGAGATAAACTAGATCAGCTGTTTTCTGATTGAAATGCTTCTGAGACAGCTTGTACAAGAGGACGGCACCCAAATTGACATAGAGTATATTGAGAGCCTGCATAACCCACAGACCGCTAGAACCGAATAAAACATAGAAAAATTTCTCGTAAAGAAAGAGCGTAATGTTATTGGGATTGCGACTGAGGTAGTTGGTGATGGAAGATTGTTTAAGAAGATCAAATGCCCCTTTGAAAACAACCGCAGCATCCCGACGGATCAAAAGCTCCGCACAAACCATAAAGATTAACTGACAGATGATCGCGCCAAGCAAGAAGCCTTTTTTATGACGGCTCAACCAAGCAATGGCTCTTTTTACCCCATCGCGTTTCAACCAGGCTAGCAGAAATAGCAATCCAGCACCTAAAATGGCTAACCATGAAATCTCTCTCAGATAGGTCACACTGATCAAGAACCAGTGGACCATCACTAGCAACATGACAACATGAAGCATCCCAAATAGAATACGTTTACTTTTCGATAACATAGGTCCATTATATCAAAAAAACAGCATTTCTGCTGTTTTGGACTGATACGAAATCATTTAGGCTGAGGAATTATCTTTGTTATTTACGATCTTCCTTGAAATCAAACTCTATTTCCCGAGGCTCTGTGAATTCGAGTCCTCTAAAAAATAAGATCACAATTAAATATAAAATCAAGGCCAAAAACAGGCGCATTTGAACAAAATACGCTAAAAACAGGACGAGAGTACTTAAACAAATAAGGGCAAACAATTGACGTTTTCGCATTTTTCGCATTCACCACACCTCGGTTCCATTTGCTGTTTTTTGAAGATACTCTACTGGTTTTATCTGACCAACTAATACGAGTTCTGCTCCATTTTTTTCAACAAAGCGTTTCAACTGTACATATCTGGCAATAGTGACCAACCTTAAAGTGACGATGACAGCAAGAAGAAATATCAGAACGTTCACCACTCCTTCTCTAACATCCAAATCAAGATTCGGTTTTCCAAAGAAAAGGTCCATGGGAAGGATCTTTCTAAATGTTCTTGCTAATAGCAGACCTAGCGGAACACCAATGACGGTCGAAAGATTGTTTGGAGCTTTCTTTGTAAAGACTTTATCTTTAAATGAATAGGTAGTCTGATACACTTTCCGGTATCTATCAAAAGGAATCTTACTATTGCGTTTGATGATGAATTCTTCCCCTTGATCTGTTACCAACAAAAAGAATCCCCATAGAGGCCTTTTCCCATTCAAACTGATATTAAAACATGTTCCTTTTTTGAGCATTGAAAAACCTCTTGTTAAATTAATATTTTAAAAGTGCGTTCAGTTTTTCGTAATTCAGGTAACTGGTAGTAATTCAAAATACCAAAACTAGAATACCTGATAGCACGAGATAGATAATAGCTGTTATAACCATTCCAATTTTATAGAAACCGACTAAGCCGGCATAGCGTTCAACAAAACCAATCTGGGGATCGTCCAGATTATAAAATACTGTCATGGGAGAGCCTATTGGAAAGATCATTCGTAAATCCAGATTTTTACCTGCTCCAAGAACATAGGTTCTATCGAAAACATTGGTTTGTCTTGACTTAGAAGAAGTCTCTCTGAAATAAGCGTAGGTAAAGGTCTTTTGGTATCTTTCGCCCCCGACTTGATACTCCACCACAGGCAGAGAAATAAGCAGTTGATTTTTTGAATCAAAAGCAACGACTTCTCCCATAACATTTGCGGTTGATTCTGTTTTTATCTTCATTTCACGACGATAGAAAGTGTAAAAGATCAGCAGTAGGATCAGAAAAACAAGGGTCAAGATTCCCAAAATAGGCCAGAACACTGTTGGTGTCATTGATTTCTCTCTACTCCTTCACATAAACTATATGCTTCTACTATCAATAAAAATTCTTACTCCCCTCTTTTCAACCAATTTTGCTGTTGTGCCTTTTCAGCAAGGTCTTTTGCTTTGTTGATATCCAGTGATGGCGAATCTGATGGGGTGTTTGATTCGATATCCTCTTTCAATTCTTGTAAGCTTTGAACATCCTGTGGTGTTAAATTAGAGACCGTGCTAGATTCTTTGTCTGTTGAACTTTCCGGAACAGACTGAATCTCGCGATAGGTTTTGATCACTTCAGTTCCTGCATCTGTTGTCGGAAGAGGGCGATAGAACATGAAGAAGCCCATAATGACAATCAGAAGAGCTGTAACCGATACCAAAAACCCTTTCTGCAGATCTTCCACAGGTATTTTAGAATCTTTAGTGGATAATTCCTTCCACTCAGGATGTTCCTCCTCAGCTGCTTTTTTACCATTGAAAACAGGATAAATCAAGGCTTGGTTCATCAAGGTCAGTGCTCCCAAGCACATTAGTAAATATGGAATATGACGTGATTTACTAATGATCACTAAAATCCCTCCTGCAATAGCAATCAATCCAATGATGATATTGACAGTAAACCAGACGCGAACCTGCTTCTTCAATTGCAAATAATGTTCTTTTGTCATTTTTTTCTCCCTTAAATTAGTTTTTATCCTTCCTCTAATGAAAACAATTACTACTATCATACCGGATTTTACTTTGGGTTTCAAGTTAACCACCAACTAGTGAAAAGAGTATAAAAAAGAGGCTGGAACAAAAGTCCTAGCCTCTTAATTATTTTTGGATTGTCGAGCAAGACGCAGTGGTT
>NZ_JAJCHF010000026.1:0-30003 GCF_020554365.1 Streptococcus sp. 210928-DFI.4.42 | reverse complement strand
GAGGTGGGACGACGAAATCGAATTCTAACGAATTACCGATTTCTGTCCCACTCTCGTTGATTTTGTACAAGAGTTGTCTATCAGCGTTTAGACCACGTTTTAGGGAGGAAGAGAAGAATCATTGGATAGATTTCAAGCCGTCCGGCAATCATGGCTAAGGAAAGTAACAGTTTTGAAATCGGACTAAAGATGGAGAAGGTTTGACCTGTTCCAATCATAGGTCCAATGTTGTTGAAACAACTAAAGACAGCGCTGACAACCGTCATGAAGTTATTATTGTCTAGACTGACTACAAAGAGTAGGCCGATCGTGATAAAACTGTATATTGTAAAGTACTTGAGGATCTGATGCTGTGTATCCTTATCCAATACCGTATCATTGACATGCAAGGTCAGAACGCGATTCGGAGACAAGGTCGAAAGAACCTGATTTTTTGCGATTCGCCATAAGGTCAAGCACCGAATGACTTTTAGCCCCCCGGCGGTCGATCCAGCAGAACCACCGACAACCATCAGCATCAAGAGGATGAACTGAGAAAAGAGAGGCCATTTTTCCGTCGTTCCATAACCAAAACCGGTAGTGGTGATGATATTGGAAACTTGGAAGAAGGAAATCTCAAAACTCTTAGCGACATTGGCATAGAGATGAAGGACATTGTACGCGATCAAGACACTGGACACGAGGACGATGGTGATATAGGTCCGCAATTCCTCATCTTTAAAGAAGGCCTTGAATTTTCGGATCATGAGGAAGTAGTAGAGGTTAAAGTTAACCCCGAAGACTAAAACCCCGATACTGACCAAATAGGTGATTAAACTACTATTGTAGTGGGCAATTCCGTCGTTAAAAACGGTAAAGCCCCCGGTTCCAGCCGTCCCCATGGCGATGACAAAACTATCATAAAGGGGCATGCCAGCAAGGAAATAAAGAACCACAAAAAGGAAGAACAAGCCCAAGTACAAGAAGTAGAGGATTTGAGCTGTGTTTTTTAATTTGGAAACGACCTTGCCAAACACTGGACCAGGAACCTCCGCCTTCATGACTTCAAGGTGGCTGTTCTTATTATTGTCCATAATGGCAAGTGCGAAGACCAATACTCCCATCCCTCCAATTAAGTGGGTGAAACTGCGCCAAAAGAGGAGAGAATGGCTGAGGGCACCTACATCATCTAAAATCGTTGCCCCTGTTGTTGTAAAGCCAGAGCTGACTTCAAAAAAGGCGTCGATAATGTTGGGGATTTGCCCCGAAAAGACAAAGGGAAGGGCACCAAAGAAGGACCAGAGGATCCAACAGAGTGCTACAATCAGGACTCCTTCTTTAGCATAGATGTGAAAGTCCTTTGGTTTGTGAAAACTACCAAGGAGCCCCAGCCCAAGTAAGATGGCCATGGTTGCCCCAATTGAGACAAAAACCTTGGCAGGTTCCTGATAGATTGCAGCGACCACTAAGGGAACGATCAGGAGCGCTGCCTCGATTAAGAGGAGCTTGGACAAGAGGTAACGAATCATGCTTCTATTCATCAGGTTTACCTCTCAACTAAATCGTAGATTTTAGTGACATTTTGAATCAAGGTGGTTACGATAATCCGATCTCCTACCATCAAACGGTCATCTCCATTTGGGAAAATAGCCTTGCCGTCTCGAATAATGGCAGCGATCAAGACGCCTTTTTTCAATTTCAATTCAGAGAGGGGATATTGGGTTAGTTTATTGTCTTCCTTAATTTGGAACTGCAAGGTTTCAATCCGGCCGTTTGCGACATGGTGCAAGGCTTCTAGGTTTGAGAACTGTGCATTGTAGCGTCCACGAATAAAGTGCATAATGGTATCTACAGCGATGCGTTTTGGCGTAACGATACTGGTCATATCTTGATCGCCAATGATCTCCAACAGACTAGTTCGGTTGACCTTGGTAATGTTCTTTTTGACTCCGACAGAATTTAAGAACATGGAGGTGATGATGTTTTCTTCATCGACCCCTGTCAAAGTAGCCACAGCATCGAAGTTATTGGCACTCTCTTCTAAAAGAATGTCTTTAGCGGTTCCGTCTCCATGGACGACATAGAGGTCAGGGAATTCTTGGCTAAAGAATTCAGCTCGTTCGCGATTGACCTCGATGACCTTGAGATCGATTTTGCGACGCACATCCTGGAGAATATTGAGCAGATAGTAGGCAATTTTTCCGGCACCAATCATCATCATGCTCTTAATGACTTGAGGTCGGACATTGTTGTGGAAGAGAACGATCTCGATCCTATTTCCTGTCACGAAAATCTTGTCTTGGGGCTGCAAAACAAAGTCTCCATTTGGAATCGTGAGTTCGTTGCCACGCTCGATCGCACAAACAATGACGTTTCCGTATTTCTTTCGGAATTGGGAGAGGCTCATATTGCAGAGATTGCTATCTGGCTTGATCTTAAATTCCATCAAGGCAACACGGCCGTTTGCAAAATGCTCCACAGAAAGGGCATTTGGGAAGTCAATGATATTGGCAATATAACGAGCTGTCAGCAATTCAGGATTGACAACCAGGGAGAAGCCCAAGATATTTTTTTCCTTGAAGTAGGAATTGGAATATTCCGGATTCCGCACCCGAACGATGGTCTCTTTGGCTCCCATTTTTTTAGCCAAAACAGCAGAGACCATATTCACTTCATCGTACTCGGTCATGGAAATGAAGATGTCGCAGTCTTCAACATCTGCTTGCTCCAAGATCTTGAAGTTTGCCCCATTTCCTAAAATTCCAATGATATCAAACCGTTTGGTAATATGGTTAAGAACGGATTCGTCTTTTTCGATCAAAATAACATCGTGGTTTTCAGCAACGAGAGAACGACAAAGGGCCGTTCCGACCTTTCCTCCACCAACAACAATAATTTTCATAGAATACCTCCAGAGTATGCTTCTATCATACTCTATTTTCAAGAAAAATTCATCTTTTTTAAGGATTTTCTGGTGGAATTTTGAGAAGCTAAGAACAAGTAGGAAAAATCGTCAAAAGAGTAGAACGAGGAGGGATTGAAAACTTTGGTAAAGTTTCTTAAAAAAATCTAAAAAAACTATTGACAGGAGCTTCAAAAGTGTTATACTTAGAAAGTACCTTCGTTGATTTACCTCAAACCTGTTGTGAGTTAAGTTAATGAAGCTGTAACCACGCTGTTTGCTGAGCTTGACTCCGGGCAGTGTGGCTATTTTTTTATCAGAAAGAGATCGAGTATGAATATTGAAGAACTGGACTACCAAGAGTCAGCTGCTCAAAACCACATCGTCTTGTTCCAACCTCAGATTCCACAAAATACGGGAAATATTGCACGGACTTGTGCGGCGACCAATTCCCCCTTGCATATCATACGACCCATGGCTTTTCCGATCGATGATCGCAAAATGAAGCGAGCAGGACTCGATTATTGGGACAAGCTGGATGTCCGTTTTTATGATAGCCTAGAAGAGTTTATGGAAGCAGCGAGCGACGGTCAGGTACACCTAGTGTCCAAGTTTGCAAATCAGACCTATTCGGACGTTTCTTATCAGGATGGGAAGTCCCATTATTTCTTGTTTGGACGCGAAGATAAAGGATTGCCGGAAGAATTTATGCGCCAGCACGAAGAGAAGGCCATTCGCATTCCGATGAATGACGAGCATGTCCGTAGTTTAAATGTCTCCAATACCGTCTGCATGATTGTCTATGAGGCTCTCCGCCAGCAGGGCTTTAAGGGGCTGGAGTTGAGCCATCGTTATGAGCACGACAAGCTCAAATAAGAACGAAAAATTAAAACCCGAACGATGTAATCCATGACGTTACAAAAACTTGCCTAGGCAAGTTTTTTTTGTTATCATAAAAGGGTCTTCAGGGCAGGGTGTAATTCCCGACCGGCGGTGACTTTTACTAGGAAATGTTCTTTTCCGTACTCTAAAAGAAGTCCGCGAGCGCAAGCTGATGTGGTGTGACTCCACAACCGACAGTATAGTCTGGATGGGAGAAGACGAGAGACGAATAGACTGACAGCTATTCTGATCTGTTTAGAGTTGATGCATGGGAATAGTACCTTGGAGTCTAAGACGGACTAACGGCATGTTTCGATGGAGACCAGCTAAAGTAACTAGAATAGTTTCTAGTTTAAGCTTTGTTTAAATAGTTTAGAGTAGAATGATGGAGTAGACGTCTTTCCAGCTTCTCTAATTTTTAAAAAATTGGAGGAACCTGTTATGACAAATACACGTAAACTGACCCTAGTGGCTGTTTTATCCGCTTTATCTTTTATTTTGATGTTCTATCAATTTTCTTTCTTGATAGATTTCTTCAAAATTGATTTGAGTATCATCGCCATTTTGTTGGCCTTGGTCCTGTTGGACTTTAAAAGTGCCGTTTGGGTGACCTTGATCCGATCTGTTCTTAAATTAGCCCTTAATAATAAGGGACTTGAAACCTTGATCGGATTACCAATCAATATCATTGGAGTTCTTGTTTTTGTTCTTGCTTTTGCATGGATTTGGAACAAGGAACGGACCCATGGTCGATTTGTCCTGGCAACGATTGTTGGAACGATCAGCTTGAGTATCGCGATGGTATTGGTGAACTATGTCTATGCAATCCCTTTGTATGCTCGTTTTATGAACTATGATATTTCGAAAACACTAGGGCTTGTCCACTATTTAGCAGCAATGGTTGCACCGTTTAACCTGATCGAAGGGGTGATTTGGGCCATCGCATTTGGGTTGATCTATACCTTATTGCAACCGATTTTGAAAAAATATGAAAAATAAACAACAACATTGGGCGAAGGCAAGCTTCGCCCTTCTCATTTTTGTCATTCTTGGGTATGTGATTCGCTTTTACCCGCAACAATTAACAGGCTTTGATAGCACGATTCAATCTGCTATTCGAGGCGATCTGCCTGCAACACTGACGGCCTTCTTTACCAAGGTAACCCATGTCATGGATACCAAGATCATTGTCATCTGGGTGGGTCTTCTGCTAGCGGTCTTTGCCTGTAAGAAATGGTACAGCGAGGCCCTCTTCCTTGGAAGCAATCTGGTATTGACTGGTCTTTTGGTTCTTCTTCTAAAGAATATCTACCAGAGACCGAGACCAAGTATTCTTCATCTAGTAGAGGAAAAAGGCTTTTCTTTCCCGAGTGGTCATTCACTGGCGTCTACCCTTGTTTTGGGAAGTTTGATCATCATCATCAGCCAACATGTAAAACATAAAACAGCCCGCTATTGCCTTCAAGGCTTGCTGGTTCTGGGAATTGTGACCATTGTGGTTTCCCGCGTTTATGTCGGGGTCCACTATCCATCAGACGTTCTTGGCAGTATGATTTTGGGTCTTGCTGTCTTACAGTTTGAGTATCCCTTGTATGATCGCTTGCGATTTCAATGGCGCTTTACAGGTAAGCAAAAATAACTAACAAATAGGAGTTGAACTCGCGTTTTGAGTTCGACTCTTTTTTTGCTATAATGAAGGGTATGAAATCCTACAATACCTTGAATGATTATTATCGAACCTTATTTGGAGAAAAGACCTTTAAAGTCCCTATTGATGCAGGCTTTGATTGTCCCAATCGAGACGGAACAGTCGCCCACGGTGGCTGTACTTTTTGTACGGTCTCGGGTTCAGGAGATGCCATTGTGGCCCCAGAAGCTCCGATTCGAGAACAGTTTTACAAAGAGATTGATTTTATGCATCGGAAATGGCCAGATGTGAAGAAGTACCTGGTCTATTTTCAAAATTTCACCAATACCCACGATAAAGTGGAAGTCATTCGAGAGCGGTATGAACAGGCCATCAATGAACCAGGAGTGGTAGGAATCAACATTGGTACGCGTCCGGATTGTTTACCAGATGAGACCTTGGCCTACCTAGCAGAGCTGACAGAACGCATGCATGTGACGATTGAGTTGGGGCTTCAGACGACTTATGAAGCGACTTCTGAATTGATCAATCGAGCCCATAGTTATGATCTCTATGTTGAAACAGTCAAGCGTATTCGCCAACAGGTGCCCAAGGCAGAGATCGTCTCCCATTTGATCAATGGCCTTCCTGGGGAGACCCATGAGATGATGGTGGAAAATGTTCGCCGTTGTGTGACCGATAATGAAATTGATGGGATCAAGTTGCACCTCTTGCATTTGATGACCAATACACGCATGCAACGAGACTATCATGAAGGGCGCCTCCAACTCATGAGCCAGGAAGAATATGTCAAGGTCATCTGTGACCAGTTAGAGATTATCCCCAAACATATCGTCATCCACCGGATTACAGGAGACGCACCACGGGAAATGTTGATTGGCCCTATGTGGAGTCTCAACAAATGGGAAGTCCTAAACGCTATTGAAACTGAAATGCGTCGTCGTGGAAGTACCCAAGGATGTAAGCTAGCAGAAAAGGAGAGTGCCAATGCTTCGACCACTTGAAATGGCCCATCAATTTTTAGCAGAAGTCATCACCAAAGAAGATGTGGTGGTGGATGCCACCATGGGAAATGGATATGATACGGCTTTTTTAGCTAAACTAGCAGGCCAGGTCTATGCCTTTGATATCCAAGAGCAGGCCCTTGTAAATACCCAAGAAAGATTGGAAAAGTTGGGGCTTCAGCATGTTCAATTGATTTTAGATGGCCACCAGCATGTGGATCAATATGTGGAGACTCTCAAAGCAGCTATTTTTAATCTAGGTTATCTGCCATCTGCGGATAAATCAGTCATTACTCTTCCGGCTACTACGATTGAAGCGATGGAAAAAATCTGTGCTCGCCTAGAAAAAGGTGGTCGAATGGCTTTGATGATCTATTATGGTCATGAGGGAGGAGACATCGAGCGTGATGCAGTGCTAGATTTTGTCAGTCAGCTCCCTCAAAAAGATTACACCGCGACCATCTACCGGACACTGAATCAAGTGAACCAACCACCGTTTTTGGTCATGATTGAAAAATTAGAAAGCTACCGTCATGGATAAAGAATATTTAAAAAATAAAATTGAAGGATTGAGACACCATTTTGTTGAATCAACCATTCACGAGCGTGCAATCGGTTTTTATGATGAAGCCCATATGACCAAAAAGATGCTCAAAATAAAAAAGAAATTGGTTGCGCTTGAGATGGAACGGTGCCAAAAGAAGATTGAGCACAAGGATGTAACCAAGACAGACCAAAAGATTGCGGAGTTAAAACAGCAATTCGAGACTTGCTGCCAAGAACGTTAGGGAGGGAGGAAGATGGAATTACTCCTTTATGCAGTGATCTTCTCGATGATCTTGATCGTCTCAAATGTCACCAATAAACTTGTGCCGAGCCTTCCTCTGCCTTTGATTCAAATCTTACTAGGGATCGTTTGGGCCCTCTTTGTCCCAGAAGAAAATTTTCATCTAGATACAGAGCTCTTTCTGGCCTTGGTCATTGGCCCTCTGTTATTTCGAGAGGCAGAAGAAGCAGATATTACTTCTGTCTTAAAGCACTGGCGCATCATTCTTTATTTGATTTTTCCAGTGATTTTTATCTCAACCATTAGTTTGGGCTGGGCAGCTCACTCCTTGTGGCTGAGCCTTCCTTTAGCAGCCTGTATGGCCGTAGGTGCAGCTCTAGGTCCAACAGACTTAGTAGCCTTTGCTTCCCTATCTGAGCGCTTTACCTTTCCAAAGCGGGTTTCAAATATCTTAAAAGGAGAAGGGTTACTAAATGATGCCTCAGGTCTAGTTGCCTTTCGAGTGGCCTTGGCAGCCCTTGCGACCGGAAGTTTCTCCCTTGGAGAGGCAGGGATTTCCTTAGGAATCTCCATTATAGGAGGGTTTGCAGTAGGGATCTTGACGGCCTTTGTGAACCGTTGGCTGCAAACATTACTCTTGAGTGTTCGCGCTAGTGATATTGCCAGTGAATTGTTATTAGAATTGAGTCTCCCGTTATTGACTTTTTTCTTAGCAGAAGAACTCCATGTGTCTGGTATCATCGCTGTGGTCGTGTCAGGGATCCTAAAAGCCAGTCGCTTTAAGCACATTACCCTTCTTGAAGCCCGGGTGGATACTGTGAGCCATACCGTCTGGAATACGGTCAACTTTATCTTAAATGGGTCGGTCTTTGTGATTTTGGGAATGGAACTAGAAATGATCGCCAAGCCCATCTTAAGTAGCCCCATTTACAACAATCTTCTTTTAGTTGTTTCTGTCTTTCTTTTGACAACCTTGCTCTTTTTAATTCGTTTTGTCATGGTTTACCTCTTTTATTGGTTCCGAACGGCTCGACTAAAAAAATCATTGAGAAATTATCTGAAAGATGCCTTATTGCTGACCTTTTCGGGTGTGAAGGGAACGGTTTCGATTGCGACGATCCTTTTGATTCCAACCAAAATCGAAAAAGAATACCCCGTCCTACTCTTTTTAGTGGCAGGAGTTACCCTTGTCAGCTTTATTGCTGGCTTAGTGGTGCTTCCAAAATTATCAGAAGATAAGGAAGAAACCAATAACTACCTGATGCAGATCGCGATTTTAAATGATGTCGTCATGGAATTAGAAGCAGACCTAAAGAATAGTAAGCACAAGGGGCCCTTGTATGCGGCGATTGATAACTATCATGGTCGGATTGAAAATTTGATTCTAAGCCAAGAAAATAAGCTCATTCAAAAGGACTGGGAACAGCTGAAGCTCTTGATTTTGAGTATTGAAAGTGACGGCTTGGAACAAGCCTACGAAGAAGGAAAGATGCGCGAGCGGGGCTACCGTGTCTACCAACGCTATCTTCGTAATATGGAGCAGCGGGTCAATCGCAACCTTTCGTCTCGTCTAACATACTACCTCTTGGTTTCTTTCCGCATCTTGCGTTTGCTGGTCCATGAAATCCTAACATTAGGTTCCGGCTTTCGAACTTGGTGGAACCGAGAAGATAGAAAGTTAGAAGCCATTGATTATGACCAGATTGCGGCCCTTTATTTGGCCAATACGGAAATCATCATTGAAAGTTTGGAAGACCTCAAAGGGGTTTATCGGAGCAGTTTGATCTCTTACCTGCAAGAATCTCGTCTGAGAGAGACGGCCATTATTACTAGTGGAGCCTTTGTGGAGCGGGTTATTAACCGGGTAAAACCAAATAATATCGATGAAATGTTGAGAGGCTATTATTTGGAGCGTAAGATTATTTTTGAATACGAAGCGCAACACCTGATTACCGCCAAGCAAGCGCGTCGCATGCGTCAAAATGTCAATGAATTAGAAAGCTACTCCCTAAGAGAAAGTGCAAACACTCTTCCATACGATATGATCGAGTATGCACGGAATCGTTGAGATAAGAGTAAAAGAGGCTGGGACAAAAGTCCTAGCCTCTCAATTATTTTTGGATTGTCGATCAAGACGCAGTGGTTGAGTGGACTCTACTACGCTGATTTCATCAGCTTTTACAGCCCTACTCAACTGTGCGGAGGTGGGACGACGAAATCGAATTCTAACGAATTACCGATTTCTGTCCCACTCTCTTTTTGCTTTATTCACTTTCTTTTCAGTGTGCGATTTCTGGTTTGACAAAGAGTCGCTCATCACCAAGATCAATAAGGGATACTGGTGCTTCATAAAATTGGCTAAGGACATGGGGAGTTAGGATCTTTTCCTTTGGTCCTTGCTCGACCACTTGGCCATGTTTGAGTAAGAGGACATGGGTCATATCTGTTGTAATTTCCTCGGCATGGTGGGTGACGTAGATCATGGTAGGCGCGTGATCCAGTTGTTTGATATGATGGATCTGACGGAGGAGCTTTTCTCTGGCAAAGAGATCCAATCCACTAGAAGCTTCATCAAAAATGATCAGATCTGGCTGGTCCATGAGGCTTCGTGCAATGAGAACGGTCTGCTTTTCTCCCTGGGAGAGCTCACGGTATTTGCGGCCGATCAAAGAGCTAGCCCCAATTGAAGTTAGCATATCCCGTGCCCAGTTCAGTTCTTCTTCCCCGTATGCAGCATATAAGATACTACTCTTGTATTGACCAGTTAGGACAATTTGCTCTGTCAAAAGATGTTCTGGCAGTCTTTCTGAAATGAAGGAGCTAACGATCCCAATACGCTTACGTAACTCAGGAATACCCCCTTCTCCAAAGCGGGTTCCAAGGACCGTTACCTGGCCAGAACTAGCCCAGTATTCAGACATGAGCAGTTTGAGGAGGGTCGATTTTCCTGCTCCATTTAAGCCTAAAATCGCCCAACATTCATTTTCTTTTACTTGCCAGTTAATCTCTTTTAAAAGGGCTTTTCCATTGCGGATCAAATTGACGTCTTGTAGTTCAATCAAATTATTCATAACTTCATCCTTTTGATTAAAATCTCCTTTATTCTATCATAAAATATGGTAGAATAGAAAACAGGAGGTAAGGAATGTTTCGAAATAGTAAATTGTTATTCTGGACATGTGAGATCTTATTATTGACGGTGATTTTCTATATTTGGAAATCAATGGGGACTTTAATTTCTCCATTTGTATCTGTTCTGAATACCATCCTCTTACCATTTTTAATTGCAGGTTTTTTATATTACATTACCAATCCGATTGTTGAATTGTTGGAAAAACACTTAAAAATCAAGCGTGTGTTTGGGATTTTGATCACCTTAGTCCTCTTGTTTGGGATCATTGGCTTAGGGATCTTTTATCTGCTCCCTATCTTGATCAATCAGTTAACCAGCTTGATCAATTCAACTCAAGGACTTTACTGGGAAGTTCAAAGTTTGGTTCGAAAACTCTCGACCAATCCTTTGTTCCAAAATGTGAATATCCAGTCGACGATTCAGCAGTTGAATCTCTCTTATATGGATATCCTACAAAATCTCTTGAATAGTGTGACCAACAGTTTAGGAAGTGTGGTTAACACCATTGTCAATACGGTCTTTATCTTGATCATGACCCCTGTCTTCTTGGTTTATTTCTTGGTCGATGGGAAGAAGTTATTACCGATGTTGGAGCGGACCATTTTACGCAATGACAAACTCCACATTTCAAGCCTCTTGATTAGTTTGAATGAAACGGTCTCTCGCTATATTAGTGGGATTTCGATTGATGCCTTTATCATTGGAACCCTAGCCTACATTGGCTATAGTTTTATTGGATTGAAGTACGCTTTGGTCTTTGCCATTTTTTCTGGATTGGCCAACCTCATTCCATATGTAGGACCAACCATCGGGTTGATTCCGATGATCATCACCTATGCCTTCACAGATATGGATATGATGATCAAAGCAGTCATTTACATGTTGATTATCCAGCAGATCGATGGGAATATTCTTTATCCGCGTATCGTTGGAGGCGTGATGAAGGTTCACCCGATTACCATTATGGTTCTCTTATTGCTCTCAAGTAATATTTACGGCATTATCGGGATGGTCGTTGCGATTCCAGTCTATTCGATTGGAAAAGAAATTGTAAAATTCTTGGTAAATCTTTATGATAACCACCGTGCTGCTAAGGAGCAGAAGAAAAAAGAAGAATTTGGTATCATTAATAAATCATAGACTCTAGCGCCTATATGGGCCTTGGAGTCTTTTTTGTACATTTATTTGAAAAAATGCTGGAAAATAGTCAACAAGTGCTATGAAATGTGTTAAAATATAAGTGATTTTGAAAGAAAATATGAAAAGGTAGGAAAAGATGAGACTGCTCTTATCGAAAAAACAGAGACGCCAATTGCAATTATTGGAAATCTTGATTAAGGAAAAAAGATGGTTCCACTTAAAAGAGTTGGCCAAGCGTTTGGATTGTACAGAACGTTCGTTAAAAGAAGATTTGTCTAATCTTCGTAGTACATTTGATGACTTTTTAATTGAATCCTCTACCAATGGGATCAAGATCAGTTATGAGGATTCGGTTGGGCTTGAGGTCATTTACCATCACTTTTTTAAAGAATCACAAGCCTTCGCCTTGATTGAATATCTTTTCTTCAACAAGGATGTTTCCAATGAATATATTTGCAGAAAGTTTGATCTGAGTTACCAATCTTTCTACCGCTTGATTCGGACGATTAATCAGAAGCTTCAAACCAAATACAATGTAAAGATTGATTTGAAACCCTTGAATCTTGTCGGAGATGAGATCGACGTTCGTTTCTTCTATGCCCAATATTTTGCGGAACGTTATTACTATATGGAGTGGCCTTTCCCAGAATTTAAGGAAGAGGCGGTGACTGATTTGATCACCTTCTTCTTCAAACTCTATGGCTATCCATTGACCTTCTCTGTACTCAGGTCTTATAAAGTTCTCTTGACAGTCTACTTATCACGGATTAAGCAAGGCTATTTTATTGACATGCCAACGAACTATGATGTGTATAAGGACCAGTATCAAGGGGTGACCAATGTCGAGGAGATGTTGCGCTACTTTAGCTTGCAGTTGGGTGTCGAGTTGAATGAAAAAGTGCTGGAACAGTTCTTTATTATCTTTATTCAAGAGAATTTCTATTTCAGTCCAGAAAGCTTGATCGAAGCTGCAGAAACGGATCCTTATGCCAAAGAATCGACTAGACTCATCAAAGATATGTTCAAGGATCTATGCTATACCTATGATTTAGACATTGAAAATCTTGATGAGATGTTGATGCATGTCCATAACACGTCTCATCTCGATCGGAAGGAATTATTCTCTGAGTTTCTCTTGTTTGATACCAAGACCAATACCAACGAAGATTTCATGAGCATCTTCCCAGCCTTCTATGATGATTTGAAGGAGCATATCATCACTTATATGAAGACCATGAAGCATGATCTGAATGATGAGATCATCAAGCACATGATCTATACGGTCTATACTCACTGGGAACGTCTCTTACCGCAGTTATTGCGCCGTCGGAAGTCCATTAAGGTCTTGATTATCAGTCGTTTTGACGATCACCATGCCAAATCCATGATCGATTTCCTTGATTTCTATTGTACGGATAACTTTGAATTTACGCAGATGATCAAGTACAATCTGACAGTGGATGATATTGAAGCTTCGGATGCAGATGTGGTGGTGGCCAACTTTATGATGCCTGAATTAAAGAAAAAACCTTTTATTTGTACAAGTAGTCTCTCATCGCTTGAGCTGGTTGAAAAACTCAATGCCTTCTTTTATGATTTTACCAGTGCAGAACACTAAAATCAGGACTTGTTCCTGATTTTTTGATGGTAAAAAAAGAAAATTTTATAGAAGAATGCAGGCTCTCCTATTTTGTGGTATAATATACGATATTATATACTGGAGGAAATTATCCATGGAAGACCCTGGCAGTCAGGAAATTTTACTGGAATTTATTTTATTGATTGTTTTGACATTATTGAACGCCTTTTTCTCGGCGGCTGAAATGTCAATGGTATCGTTGAATCGCTCTCGTGTAGAGCAAAAGGCTGAAGAAGGAGATAAAAAATATATTCGTCTTCTTAGCGTATTGGAACAACCGAACCATTTCTTATCCACTATTCAGGTGGGGATCACCTTGATTACCATCTTATCTGGGGCGAGTCTTGCAGAAAGTCTCGGTCATGTCATTGCTGGATGGATGGGCAATACTAAAACGGCTATTGCAGCTGGAAGCTTTTTATCTCTAGCGTTTTTGACTTATATTTCGATCGTGTTTGGGGAACTCTATCCGAAACGAATCGCTATGAACCTGAAAGATGAGTTAGCTGTTCGAACAGCTCCGATTGTCATTTTATTAGGAAAAATTGTTAGCCCCTTTGTTTGGTTGCTTTCAGCGTCGACCAACCTTTTGAGCCGTATCACGCCAATGGAATTCGATGATCCGGATGAAAAGATGACGCGGGATGAAATCGAGTATATGCTGACCAATAGTGAAGCAACACTAGATGCAGACGAGATTGAGATGCTCCAAGGGATCTTTTCATTAGATGAAATGGTAGCGCGTGAAGTCATGGTGCCACGGACGGATGCCTTCATGGTTGATATCAATGATGATACCAAAGAAATCATTGAAAGTATCCTTAAGCAAAACTTTTCACGTATTCCTGTCTATGATGATGACAAGGACAATGTCATCGGTCTCATCCATACCAAACGTCTCTTGAACGAAGGATTTATCAATGGCTTTGATAATATTGTCTTAAGAAAGATTTTACAAGAACCTTTGTTTGTTCCAGAGACCATTTTTGTGGATGATCTTTTGAAGGAATTGCGCAATACCCAAAATCAAATGGCCATTCTGCTTGATGAATATGGTGGGATGTCTGGTTTGGTTACTCTTGAAGACCTCTTGGAAGAAATCGTCGGTGAAATTGACGATGAGACTGACAAAGCAGAAATTGATGTCTTTGAAATTGCGGACAATACCTATGTCGTACAAGGAGCCATGTCACTAAATGACTTTAACGAATATTTTGATGTTGAGTTGCAAAGTGATGATGTGGATACCATTGCAGGGTATTATCTGACAGAGGTTGGGCGAATTCCAACCTTGAAAGAGCGACTCAGCTGTGAAGTCGATAGTCAAAAGAAACACCTCATTTTGACAAATGACAAAGTAAAAAATGGTCGTGTGACCAAGGTGAAAGTTGAAATTTCTGAAATCGTCGAGGAAGATGAAGAAACAAAATCAAAAGAAGATTAGAATATAGAGGCCTGGACGTGTTCCAGCCTCTGTTTTTTCTTGTCAGGACCAGTTGAATTTTCAAAAAATTTCAAAAATTTCTGAAATAGTCTTGACATCAAAAAAAAATTACGGTAAGATAATACCCATAAATAAAGAAAGCAGAAAATAAACATGAAGCAACAAGCCATTTCCATTCAAAAATTTTACTTTAGCTACTTTAGATAGTGTTTGTAGACATGATCTCATGGATGCAAACAACCCAAGCAATTTGTTTGTATCTATGTGGCTAAGATTTTTGATGATGGTCCATAGAGCTAGTATCTAAATGGACCGAGGTTTTGTAACTTGTTGGAGAATTTCAAGCATCCGTTTAGAGTATCATCTAAGCGGATTTTTTGTTTATTTTGAAGAAAAGGAGTCAATAAATGAAAGTAGTGAAAAAATTGCTAGCACCTGTCCTGGTTGTAGGACTTCTGTTAACATCATTGGTGACCTTACACAATCTAAAGGATACTAAAAAAGACAATGTCTTTCGAATTGGGATTTCCCAGTACATCACCCATAAGTCGCTCGATGCGACACGAAAAGGCTTTATCGAGGAGTTGAAGAAAGAGGGTTATGTAGATGGGAAAAATATTCAGATCGATTTCCAAAATGCTCAAGGGGAGCAACGAAATCTGAAAAATATTTCTAAACAATTGGCAGAAGAAAGTGATCTAGTCTTTGCGATTGCAACCCCTTCCGCACAAAGTTTGGCTAATACCACTAAATCAACACCTATTGTTTTCTCAGCTGTGACCGATCCATTGGCAGCGAAATTGGTGAAAAACTTGAAAGAACCAGGTGGCAATATCACAGGGACAAGTGACCAGTCAGAAGATGCGATCTCTACACAGGTAGACATGATTAAGCAAGTGCTTCCAACGGCGAAAACAGTTGGGATCCTCTATACGCAAAGTGAGCCTAACTCAGTCGTCCAAAAAGATAATGCGAAGAAGATCCTTGAAGCTAAAGGCTATCAAGTGGTTGAAAAAACCATCCTCGATAGTAACAATGTGAAGGCTGCAGCAGACAGTATCATGTCAGAAGCAGATATCGTCTTTGTTCCGACAGACAATATTATCTCTTCTACAATGGAAACTGTAAAACAGGTATCGATTAGTCATAAGGTGCCAGTTTTTGGAGGTTCTGCTGAAATGGTGGCTACTGGTGGCTTGTACAACTTTGGTACTGATTATGAGGAATTGGGAAGACAAGCTGCTCGGATGGCCATTCGCATCATGAAGGGTGAGAAACCCGGCAAAGTCGCAGTTGAAACACCTGAAAAATTAGAATTGCACACCAATAAAGAGATGGCTAAAGAGCTTGGAATTGATATTAGCTCGTTGAAGGTAGAAAAATAGGAGGTTTGAGATGAATTTTGTTTTATCAAGTTTATCAGAAGGTTTATTGTGGTCGATCATGGCGATCGGTGTTTACTTAACATTTCGAATTTTAGATATTGCTGATATGACGGCAGAAGGAGCCTTTCCACTTGGGGCAGCAGTTGTAGCATCCCAAATTCAAGCCGGAAGAAATCCTTGGCTTGCAACCTTTTTAGGCTTCCTAGCCGGAATGATCGCAGGATTGGTCTCTGGAATTCTCCATACAAAAATGAAAATTCCAGCCCTCTTGACAGGGATTGTCACTTTGACCGGTCTCTACTCTATCAATATCAAAATCATGGGAGGGGTTCCTAACCTTTCTATCGGAGATTCTAGTACCATTTTCAAGAGTGTGATGAAATTAGGTCTTTCTAATGAAGAAGCTGTCTTTTTGATTAGCATTTCTTGCTTGATCATCGTCTGTATCTTGTTAACTCTCTTAATGAAGACGCAACTTGGCTTGGTTTTGCGCTCGACTGGTGATAACATTCCAATGAGTGAGGCCAATGGGGTCAATGTAGATAACATGAAGATGTTGGGCTACATGATTTCGAATGGTTTGATTGCCCTTTGTGGAGCCATGTTTGCACAAAATGATGGTTTCTCAGATGTGACTTCTGGTACAGGGACGATCGTAGTCGGCTTGAGTGCTGTGATTATCGCTGAAGTTTTGATCCACGAATTGACCATTGGTTGGCGCTTGCTTTCAATCGGGGTTGGAGCCATTGTTTACCGTTTGATTATCTTAAATATTTACGAGATCCCAAATCTCGATCAAAATATGGTCCGTCTCTTCAATGCGATCTTGCTTGCGATTGTCTTGTTCGCTCCTGAGGCGCAAAAACGTCTTCGTGTTCGTGGATTGAAGTTAGGAAATAAGTAGGAGAAAAGTATGGCAACATTATTATCAATTGAAGGCATTCATAAGACATTTGAAGCAGGAACGGTTAATGAAAACCATGTCTTAAAAGGCTTGGATCTCCAAGTGGAAGAAGGAGATTTCATTTCGGTTATCGGTGGAAATGGAGCTGGGAAATCAACCTTGATGAACATCTTGGCAGGAAATCTAGTCGTGGATGAAGGGGATATCTTGCTAGAAGGTAACTCCATTAAAAATACGAGTGTTCGGAAGCGTGCGAAAGATATTGCGCGTGTCTTCCAAGATCCTAAGATGGGGACGGCTTCTCGTTTGACCATTGAAGAAAATATGGCGATTGCCCAACGTCGGGGGAAATCTCGTGGTTTGAGCTGGGGAGTTCGGGAGAAAGATCGCGAATTGTTCCGTGAAGCCTTGAAGGAACTGAATATCGGTTTAGAGAATCGTCTCAAGGTAGATACCCAATATTTGTCTGGTGGGCAACGTCAAGCTTTGACCTTGGTCATGGCAGCTTTGGTTAGACCAAAACTCTTGCTTCTGGATGAACATACCGCAGCGCTCGATCCCAAGACCAGTGAAATGGTCATGGAATTGACCCAAAAGATCGTGGAAAGCCATGATTTGACAACCTTGATGATTACGCATGATATGAACCATGCGATTGAATACGGCAACCGCTTGATCATGCTCTACCAAGGCAAGGTCGTGGTCGACGTCAAAGGAGAAGAAAAGAAAAACCTAACGGTTGAAGATTTGATGCGCCTCTTCCAACAAAACAGTGGTGAAACCCTGGTAAGTGATGAATTGGTATTAGGATAAAATGAGAGTGGGACAGAAATCGGTTATTCGTTAGAATTCGATTTCGTCGTCCCACCTCCGCACAGTTGAGTAGGGCTGTAAAAGCTGATGAAATCAGCGTAGTAGAGCCCACTCAACCACTGCGTCTTGCTCGACAATCCAAAAATAATTGAGAGGCTAGGACTTTTGTCCCAGCCTCCTTTATTTCCTCCGTTCTGCATAGTCGACAAAATGAAACTTGTCTAATTTGTGTCGGCTTTCGGTGAATTGGAATTGGCGTCCGTCTGCTAGGTGAACTTGGGAACGGACAGTTACCACGTGTTTGTCTTTTCCAAGATCCAGTAAGATTTTGTCACGATTATCGATTGGTGAAATCAAGATTTCTTTTTTGGCATAGCCAATCTGCAATTTCAAGTCTTCTTCTATATATTGGTAGATAGAGTGCTGGGCAATTTCCTTGGTCAGGCCAGGGATCAGCTCTCTGTCTAGGTAATCAATATCTAAGACAGAAGCGACACCATCCACCACCCGTTGCCGGGTTACTTTCCAAACCAAACGGTGAAGAGGGAAACCTGTCTTTTTAGCTCCTTTTTCATCGATACTGATTTGTTCCAAACGAATGACATTGGTTTCTGAGCGAAGACCAGAAGCTTTGACGATTTCTTGATAGCTGGTTAATTGGGAAACGGGGAAGTCAAAGTGTGCTTGCCTACAAATTTGCGACCCCATCCCTTGAACAGTCTCGATAAAGCCTTCTTCCTGCAAGAGCTCAAACGTCTCTATCATACTTGGGGCAAGGAAATGAGTGAACGTGGTGGTTGGAGTGCCCTTTTCTGGAATAACCATGACCAACCTCGTGCTTTGAATCGCTTTGTAGATATCAAGAACTTCCGCAATGAAGGAGCGACCATGCTCGCAGCTAGCATTCACTTGTCACGTGGGACCCCTTATATCTATATGGGGGAAGAAATCGGCATGATTGATCCAGACTATGATTCGATGGCAGATTACGTGGATGTGGAGTCCATCAATGCTTACCAAATGCTCTTGGACCAAGGCAAGTCACCTGAGCAAGCCTTCAAGATTATCCAAGCTAAGTCACGTGATAATTCACGTACGCCCATGCAATGGGATGCTTCTCTAAATGCCGGTTTTTCAACAGGCACGCCATGGTTGAAAGTTGGGAAGTCCTATAAAGACTTCAACGTTGAAAAGGAGATGGATGGACCAATCTTTACCTTCTATAAAGAATTGATTCGCTTGCGCAAAGAAATGCGGATCATTTCAGAAGGAAGCTACCAGCCAGCACTGGAAGATAGTCAAGAAGTCTATGCTTTTGAACGCCACTTAGACGGTCAAAAACTCTTGGTACTCAATCATTTCTATGGAAGTGAAGTTGAAGTAGCGATTCCAGAAGACTACCAAGCATGGCGCGTGCTCTTGTCCAACTATGAGAATGTAAAGCTTTCTGAAAAAGTAATTCTGAAACCGTATCAGACACTGGCAATTTTAGCTTAAGTTCTTGACACTTCGATCTTTTTGGGTCGAAGTGTTTTTCTTTTTGAAAAATATTTTTGAAAGCGCTTGAAAATGCAAAGTCATTCCCTTATAATAAAAGAGGAAAACTTTTTAGGGATGGAGAAACGCATGAGAAAAAACGGTAAAAAGATTCGCCTACTGGGAGTAGCCACCTTATTGGCTAGTCAGTTGGGGGGCTTTAGCAGTGCCCTCACGGTAGTTGCAGACGAGACCACAGCTTCGACTTCAGAGCCAGCGCTTGTGACGAATACTAGCAGCGAGGAAAGCTCGACAAATCATTCGACTTTCGCTACAACAACAACTACAGACGCTACGACGAGAGCTTCGAGTGATAAAGAAGAGACATCTAGCAGTTCCTCAGACGCTACTGAGGAGAAAACGGTTAAGATCGGGGACATTCAAGGGGAATCGCAACGCTCTCCACTGGAAGGCCAAAAGGTAGCCATCAAAAATGTAGTGGTGACCAAGACAGACCGCTATGGTTTTTATGCCCAAGATATTGAATCGGATGGGAATAGTCGGACTTCAGATGGGATTTATGTAGTTTCCAAATACAAGGTCAAGGTCGGCGACAAGGTTAAAATAACAGGTACTGTCAAGGAAGGCTATATGGAAGAAGTCACCTTGGGAGCTGGGAAGACCTTTAAGGAACCAACGAATAGTTTAACGGTGACCATGCTGGTCGATGCTTGGATCACCAAAGACGGGACAGCCCCTCTTCCAGAAGCTGTGAATATCACTGCGGGCATGCCAGCAGATGTGAAGCCTAATCCGACTGCTTATGCTCCAGAAACCGATGCCCTCGATTATTGGGAAAGCCTGGAAGGAATGCTCACGGTGGTGAAGAAACCGCATGTCCTTGGTCCCCAGTACAAAGGAGATATCTATGTATTGGGAGAAGATTTTACAGGCCTTCCTTTTAACAATATTGGGGGTCTGAATCTACGGCCACATGCGCAAAATACAGCGGCAATCCCGATTTATGTTGGGAATCAGTTTGTCGCAAAAGCCAAGGATTACTTTACAGAAGATGTGACAGGAGTGGTAACGTATCGAAATAGCTTCTATAAATTAGAGCCCACTCAACAGTTGATGGTCCAAGACGGTGGCTTGCAGCGTCAAGCAGCTCAAACCCAACCAAGTGAGGACAAGCTGACCATCGCTTCCTACAATATTGAAAATTTCTCGGCCAACAATGCCAAAAATGAAACCCCAGAGGATAAGGTGACGCTGATTGCCAATTCCTTTATCCATGAAATTCACAATCCAGACATCATTACTTTGATCGAAGTGCAGGACAATAATGGTAGTGTGGATGACGGAACGACCAGTGGTGTTGAAAGTGGACGCAAACTAGCCAATCGGATCAAGGAATTGGGTGGCAAGAGCTATGAGTATACGGAGGTTGCTCCAGTAGATGGCGCTGACGGAGGAAAGCCTGGTTCCAATATTCGTTTGGGAATCCTCTACAATCCAGAACGCGTAACCTTAGCCAAAAAAGAGGCAGCAACTAGCAACGAGGCAGCGCAATTTGACAAGGGACACCTGGTTAAAAATCCAGCTCGGATTGCCCCTAATGACCCATCGTTTGATCATACTCGCAAGTCCTTAGCTGTTGAATTTGAATTCAAAGGTCAACCAGTTGTGGTGATTGCCAATCACTTGAAATCAAAAATCGGAGATGATGCTATTTATGGGGCAAGCCAACCAGCAGTGGAACATACCTTGCCAACTCGTGAAGCACAAGCCAGTGTCATCCATCAATTCGTTCAAGAAGGCTTGAAGCAAAATCCGAAGACCACCTTTGTTTTGACGGGTGATTTTAATGACTACGATTTCTCAACCACGGCGCAGATCCTTGCTGGCAACGAACTAACAAACTTAATGGCCCAACATGATGCAGGCGATCGCTATTCTTATTTCTACCGTGGTAGCAATCAAGTTTTGGATAACATTTTTATCTCAAACAACATGGCAGCTAAAGCAAGGTTTGAACCAGTCCATATCAATGCTTCCTTTATGAAGGAACACGGTCGTGCATCAGACCATGATCCTGTCTTGGTCCAAATCGACTTTAGTGGAGCACAAACTTCAGGAACGCCGACGGATGATCAACAAGGAAATATAGGACAACCAACGGGACAAACTAGCCCTTCTTCATCGAATACAGGAACTCAACTAGCCCCTCATCAGGACCAAGCTAATGAACAAAAGAGTTCAACAGCTGAAAGCAAAGAGAAGGGCAAGAACGAAGATGAGAAGCAAGAAGACAAGGAAGAGGCAACAACAGAAACTAAGACACCAGGCAAACGGAAAATCCTTCCATCTACTGGACAAGAAACAAGCTATCTAGCTCTTTTTGGAGTGGCAGTAGCTACGATGAGTCTTGTCTGGTATAAGAAGAAAAGGACGACTCACTAACGTTTTCTAAAAAAAGATTAAAAAAAGGAGTCGCTGGCTCCTTTTTTTCTCCTAAAATACAGGACAGATGGTTCCATATTGGAAACTGTACTAGGACAATGAAACATACTGAAAAGAACAGTTTCTTTTCAAAAAGAGGCTTAAACTCTTTAAAATAGATGGAATCGTGTTATAATAAAATCATAAAACGTTTTCAAGAGAAGAGGTTCCTCAATGGAAAATGAAACAGTTGACTATGGAAAAGTAACAGGAATGGTACACTCAACAGAAAGTTTTGGGGCAGTAGACGGGCCTGGGATCCGCTTTATTGTCTTCCTTCAAGGCTGTCAAATGCGGTGTCAATACTGCCACAATCCAGATACTTGGGCAATGGAAACCAACAAGTCCCGTGAGCGGACGGTGGATGATGTCTTAGAAGAAGCCCTCCGTTATCGTGGATTTTGGGGCGAAAAAGGGGGAATCACTGTCAGTGGTGGAGAAGCCCTCTTGCAGATTGACTTTTTGATTGCACTTTTTACTAAGGCTCAAGAGTTGGGCATTCATTGTACCTTGGATACTTGTGCTCTACCTTTCCGAAATACCCCTCGCTACCTGGAAAAATTTGACCGCTTGATGGCAGTGACAGACTTGGTGCTTCTGGATATCAAGGAGATCAATGATGAACGGCATAAAATTGTGACCAGCCATACCAATAAAACGATTCTAGCTTGTGCCAAGTATCTATCTGATATTGGAAAACCAGTCTGGATTCGTCACGTTTTGGTTCCAGGTTTAACGGACCGGGATGATGATTTGATCGAGCTTGGAAAATTTGTTAAAACCCTAAAAAATGTCGATAAATTTGAAATCCTGCCATACCATACTATGGGGGAATTCAAATGGCGTGAATTGGGAATTCCGTACAAATTGGAGGGTGTGAAACCACCGACAAAAGAACGGGTCCAAAATGCAAAAGATTTGATGGAAACAGAAAGTTACCAAGATTACCTGAAACGGGTCAAAGGATAAAAAGTATAGACAGATGGGCCTTCCAGCTGTCTTTTCTATTGAAATGCACAACTATTCCCTTTCTTTAAATGGCAAAACGTGCTAAAATAGAGTGAATCTATAAATGAAATAAAGAGGTAGAAACATGTCAAAAATTCTCGTTTTTGGTCACCAAAATCCTGACTCAGATGCTATCGGTTCATCTGTAGCCTTTGCTTATCTTGCAAAAGAAGCTTACGGTTTGGATACAGAAGCAGTGGCTCTTGGAACTCCTAATGAAGAAACTGCTTTCGTATTGGATTATTTTGGTGTGGAAGCACCACGCGTCATCACATCAGCTAAAGCAGAAGGTGCAGAACAAGTCATCTTGACGGACCACAATGAATTCCAACAATCTGTTTCAGATATCGCTGAAGTAGAAGTATATGGTGTAGTGGATCACCACCGTGTGGCTAACTTCGAAACTGCCAGCCCACTTTACATGCGTTTGGAACCAGTTGGATCAGCATCTTCTATCGTTTACCGCATGTTCAAAGAACACGGTGTAGCAGTGCCAAAAGAATTGGCAGGTTTGATGCTTTCAGGTTTGATTTCAGATACCCTTCTTTTGAAATCTCCAACTACCCACCCATCTGATAAAGTCATTGCGCCTGAATTGGCTGAATTGGCTGGTGTCAACTTGGAAGAATACGGTCTTGCCATGCTCAAGGCTGGTACTAACTTGGCAAGCAAATCAGCAGAAGAATTGATCGATATCGATGCTAAGACTTTTGAATTGAACGGAAACAACGTTCGTGTGGCTCAAGTGAACACAGTTGATATTGCGGAAGTTTTGGAACGCCAAGCTGAAATCGAAGCAGCTATCCAAGCAGCAAATGCAGCTAACGGCTACTCTGACTTTGTCTTGATGATTACAGACATCGTCAACTCAAACTCAGAAATTCTTGCCCTTGGTGCCAACATGGACAAGGTAGAAGCAGCTTTCAACTTCAAACTTGAAAACAACCACGCTTTCCTTCCAGGTGCCGTTTCACGTAAGAAACAAGTGGTTCCTCAATTGACTGAAAGCTTTAATGCTTAATGATAGGTGGGAAAACCCATTATTAAAAAGGAGTTTCGGCTCCTTTTTTGCTAGGAGAAGATCATGTTAGAAAATGGCGATTTGATTTTTGTGAGAGAAGATACGGAAATGGGGCAGGCCATCCAGGCATCTACTGGCAACTATAGCCATGTGGCTATCTTTTTGGACGGTTTCATTTATCATGCCACGATAGAAGGTGGCGTTCTTTCCCAAGCCCCTGAGGACTTCTTTGAAGACGGGAAAGCATATGACCTTTATCGCTACCCGAAAATCGATCTCAAAGAAGTCAAGAAGCGGGCAAAAAACCTTTTAGGGGCTCCCTACAATGCTTCCTTTTATCCGGATGGAGATGGTTATTACTGTTCCCAGTTCATCTCAGAACTACTTCCTATTTTTGAGACCATTCCCATGAAGTTTGGAGAAGAGGAAGAGGAGATTAGTCCGTTTTGGGAAGATTACTACAGAGGGCTCGGTCTAGCGGTTCCTTTGGATCAACCTGGAACCAACCCGAGTCAGTTAGCCCAGTCACCACAGCTACAGTTTAAAGAAAGGTATTTGGATGATTTGGATTCATGAAACAACAATCTGAATCTTTGATACAGTTTATAAGAGTTACATCAAACTAAAGAAAAATAATTTTTCAATCCTTTCCTTTGATGAGTGCGGACGTCAGCGAACTTCTTGGAAGTTCCATGACTTAGTTTTGAGCCTAAGGTCTCAAAACTACCGAGTCCTTGAAACCTAATTGTTTCAAGGACTTTTCTCACAGCGGAAAGTCTCGATATATTATTTTCCGCTTTTAAAAATATGTTCTACCTTCGAATACAACTTGAAAAAGTTGTATTTTTTTCTACTATCCTCTGGATGTTTCTTGTTTAGACAGATAAAATATGATATACTTCACAAAAAAAACTAACCACTGGTTAGTTTTTGCTGGAATTCAAAGGAGGAAGTAAATATGTCTTTCTTGTATCGTTTATTAACACGTACAAAACAAATCAGTTCACATATAAAAAAGTTTGAGTTCGAATTGGGCATTTTTGTTGTCAGCATATGGCTAGTTGAATCATCTGGTCGCTTTTATGTGATTGATACGGGAATGCGAGGAATGGAGAAGTACGCTGCCCAGTTTTTACTTCCACAAAAAATTGAAGCAATTTTTCTGACCCATGGACATCCAGATCATATCAAAGGTTTGCCCTATCTTAGACAGCACTTTGGGAACATCCCGACTTTAATCAGTGAGAAGGAATTCCCCTATATTTCAGGCAAAGAACCTTTTCCTAATAGAAAAGAGACGGAAAAAGTGATTTTTGATCCGGCTACTTTTATAACTGTTGAAAGTCAAGAAGGTCAAGACTTGATAAGTAGTGCAGGACTAAAACCACTATTTTCTCCTGGTCATTTCCCTGGTCATGTTGTTTATTACCATGAAGAGGATCAAGTTTTAATTGCTGGAGATCTTTTTACAGCTACGAGAAATGGAAAGTTGCGTCCACCAATGAAAGGATATACAGCAGATATGAGACAGGCTTTAGCTAGTGGTGAAAGAATTCTCAAGGATTATTCACAGGCACTTGTTAGTGTTTGTCATGGTAGTGAGGTAAAAGATGCTGTACGAGATTTTGAGGCATCGGATGGGTTTAAAGGGAGTTTGTAATGGCAAAGGATACAAGATCTAGAATTATCAGGGCAGCCGAGGAAATTTTCCGAAAAGAACCTTACCAGAAGGTGGGAATTAGGCAGATTGCTCAAGCTGCAGGATGTTCACATACAGCTATATATCAGTATTTTAAAAAGAAAGAGGATATATTATATGCAGTAGCGGAAAAACCGTTAACTCACCTCTATCATACTTGCTTAGAAATCAGCCATTCTAAGCAGAATGATAAGGAACGTCTGCTTCAAATCTGTCAAGTATACGTGGATTTTGGGTTTAGAGAACGTAATTTTTATGAATTATTGATTTTTTACCGTGGAGAGCATGAAGATTCAGGCGATTGTTCGCAATCGTTGATGCAATTGAGAATGAAAAGTTATCGTTTATTGGAAGAAGCTATTGATGTCTTTTTACCGAGAGACTTATCTGATGCAGAAGCGCTAAATATTCGTAGTGGAATCTTTATTTTTTTACATGGCCTAGTGAGTATCTACAGTAGGGACAATGAAGAATGTCCAGAACGCATTAAGCAACTACTGACTGATTTTATTTCTTTTAAAATAATAGAAATGAAATGAGTTGGAATAACTTATGGGGCTTCTACAGTAAACTTGGATTGAAAAGACTAAGTTCTTTTATTGCCTTATTTTCCCCTATTGCCTGCCTATCTATAAATTGAAGATTTTGTCCTTTGGTATTGATTTCGCTTAAACTAATTTTTATGTTACAATAAGAACGAACCGATAAAACAGTAAACGAGACCTATTCATGATTACAATCATTAATCCCACACGTTTGACACGTCAGCCATTTTTCAAGGACTTGATCAACTATTTGGATCAGCACGACGATGTGATCCTGCGGCAAATTAAGGCCCAATTTCCGGATCAACCAGTGGACAAGCTCATGGAGGAATATATCAAAGCGGGCTTCATCCTTCGAGAAAATAAACGCTACACCCTCAACCTGCCCTTCTTGGAGTCAGCTGATCGAGTGGACCTGGATCAGGAGGTCTTTGTTCGAGAGGACAGTGCAGTTTATCAAGAATTAAATGCCAAGGTCTTCCAAACGGAACTCCGCAACACGACCAATGAAGCGATTCTCATAGAGGAGACGGACTTTGCACGAAATGCACAGACCCTTTCCAATTACTTCTACAAGGTTGTCCACCAATATCCATTGACAGAGGAGCAAGAAAAGCTCTATGCTATTTTGGGCGATGTCAATCCTGAGTATGCTCTCAAGTATATGACTAGCTTTTTGCTCAAATTTCTCAAAAAAGAAGTAGTCCAGCAAAAGCGCAAGGACATCTTTGTCGACAGTTTAGTTTTATTGGGCTACATCATTCAAAATGAAGATGGAAAGTATGAGTTAGCTGTCGAATTTGATAAAGAACGATTCATTTTTATAAAAAAATAAAGGCTAGGAAAATTTCCTAGCCTTGTTTCGTTTGATTATAAATAACGTTCAGTGATGGCGGCATCGCCTGGATATTCTTCTTTTACGCCATTGACGATTTGGTAGCAGTCAGCTCCTTTTCCGGCGATAATGACGGCATCTTCAGGCTTGCTGGTTGTCGCCATAGCCACTTGAATGGCTTGTTCGCGATCTGCGATTTTCTCGATAGGGCGCGTGATGAAACTACTAATCTCTTCAGCGATAGCCAAAGGATCTTCATAGTTGGGGTCATCCGCTGTGAGGAAGACTTGGATCTCAGGATGCTCTTCTAAGAGTAAGCCAAAGTCCTTGCGGCGGCTCTCTCCTTTATTCCCAGTTGATCCGAGAACTAGTGAAATGGTCCCTGTTTGATGGGTTTCGACAACTGAGAGCAGTTTTTTCAAGCTATCTCCATTATGGGCATAGTCGATGAAAACCTTAGCGCCATTTTTCTGAGTCAAGACTTCCATTCGGCCTGGAACGCGCGTCTTAGCAATCCCTTTTTGGATATCCTCGAGGCTCGCACCTAGGCGAAGGCAGGCAAGACCTGCAGCCACAGCATTTTCTTGGTTGAAATGTCCAATCAGTTGGATATCGTAGTCGCCTGCTAGCTTACTAGTTGCTGAGAAGCTGAAAGCTTTGGAGTTTTCAATTTGATTCTCAGACTGGCTACCATAAAAATCATGGTCTTGGTTCGCGACTTGGTCCGCTAAAACTTGGAAATGATCCATATCGCTATTGATGACAACGGCTTGGCTGTTCTTCATGAGGAGACGTTTGTGGTAGAAATAATCCTCAAAAGTTGGGTGTTCAATCGGTCCAATATGGTCAGGACTGATGTTGAGAAAAACACCAACGTCAAAGGTCAGACCGTAAACCCGTTTCACCAGATAAGCTTGACTGGAAACTTCCATAATGAGGTGGGTCCGATCATTGGCTACTGCCTCAGCCATCATGGCAAAAAGATCCAAGCTCTCTGGAGTTGTCAGGGTCGATTTAAAGAAGTTTTTACCATCCAGTGTTGTATTCATGGTCGACAGCATAGCTGGTCGGTGACTTTGTTCCAAAATATGGTAAGCAAAATAGGCCGCGGTTGTCTTTCCCTTAGTCCCTGTGAAGGCCAATAGTTTTAATTGTTTCTCAGGGTGTCCATAAAACTCCATGGCGATTAAGCTCATGGCCTGTTTGATATCATTGACGAGGATGGCAGGAATACCAACTTCATAATCTTTTTCAGAGACATAAAAGCCGAGTCCATTAGAAATAGCCTGTTCCAGGTATTCTTTTTTGAAGTTGGCCCCTTTAACAAAAAAGAGGGTACTAGCAGAAACCTTACGGCTATCATAGCTAATAGCATCAAAACTTGTTCCTTCTAGATGGTAGTAGTATTCACCATTTACTAGAACTTCTCGGAAATTTTGGTCTTGTTTTAAAATGTTGAGGGTTTGTTCAATTGTAATCATAAAACTATTGTAAACCTAAAGTCCCTATTTTACAAGTGTCATGGAAAAGTTTATAATGAAGAGAAGAAGAAACGAAAGAGGACACCAATGAGTCACGAACAAAATGACCAGCAAGCCCAGATGCTACGCGGGACTGCCTGGATGACAGCCAGCAACTTTATCAGCCGTTTGCTAGGAGCCGCTTATATTATTCCTTGGTATATTTGGATGGGAAAATATGGGCCACAAGCCAATGGTCTTTTTACAATGGGCTACAATATCTATGCTTGGTTTCTCTTGATTTCGACAGCCGGAGTACCCGTAGCTGTTGCTAAGCAAGTAGCCAAGTACAATACCCGGGACCAAGCGGATCATAGCTTTGCTTTGATTCGGGGCTTCTTGAAATTTATGGGAATTCTAGGCCTTGGATTTGCCATTCTCATGTATCTTTTGTCTCCTGTCTTTGCGAGTCTTTCAGGTGGGGGAAAAGAGTTGATTCCGATCATGCAGAGTCTTTCTTGGGCTGTCTTGATCTTTCCTTCGATGAGTGTCATTCGGGGATTTTTCCAAGGTTTTAACAACATGAAGCCTTACGCTATAAGCCAGATTGCAGAACAAGTGATCCGGGTCATCTGGATGCTGCTCACGACCTTCTTCATTATGAAGATTGGCTCAGGTGATTACGTGCAGGCTGTGACGCAGTCGACCTTTGCGGCTTTTATTGGTATGGGAGCGAGCCTTCTGGTGCTCTTTTATTACCTTGCAAAGACAGGCTTGCTCTCTTCTATTTTTAGAAAGCAAGAGGGAAGTGAAGGGATTGATACTCGGGCTCTCTTGATCGATACGATTCGTGAGGCCATTCCTTTTATTATCACTGGTTCTGCCATTCAGCTTTTCCAAATTGTTGACCAGATGACCTTTATCAATGTCATGTCTTGGTTCACAGACTATAGTCAAAAGCAGCTCTTGGTCATGTTTAGTTATTTCTCTGCTAATCCAAACAAAATTACCATGATCTTGATTGCGGTAGCGACTTCGATTGGGGGAGTTGGGATTCCTCTGTTGACAGAGAATTATGTGAAGGGGGACCTAAAAGCGGCTGGGAAGCTCGTACAGGATAACTTGACCATGTTGCTGGCTTTCTTGCTTCCAGCCACCTTTGGTGCAGTAGCAGTCGCAAAACCACTTTATACGGTTTTCTATGGGCAACCAGATGGCTTGGCCTTAGGGCTCTTCATCGTAGCAATGTTGCAGACCGTAATTCTCGGTCTTTACACAGTCTTGTCTCCGATGATTCAAGCCCTCTTTCAAAATCGTAAGGCCATCCGCTACTTCCTTTATGGTGTAGTGGTGAAATTGGTCCTACAAATTCCATTTATTTTGGTTTTTCGTTCTTATGGACCACTTTTGTCAACGACCATTGCGTTAATGGTGCCAATCGTTCTCATGTATCGAGAGATCCAAACCATCACTCAGTTTAATCGAACCATCGTCTTCAAGCGGACCTTGCTTGGTTCTATCCTGACTGTGGTGATGCTACTTGGAGTCTTGATCGCCGGTTTGATTTTGGGCTGGATTTTCCCACCAAATGGCCGTGTATCGAGCATGATTTATATCATCGTCATTGGAGGATTAGGAGTTGTTATCTATGGAGCCTTAGGATTATGGCTACGGTATTTTGACCGCTTTATCGGAGGTCAAGCTGCACGTCTCAGACAAAAATTCCGCATTAAATAAACCTGAGAGGCTGGGACAAAAGTCCTAGCCTCTCAATTATTTTTGGATTGTCGAGCAAGA
>NZ_JAJCHF010000025.1:0-30773 GCF_020554365.1 Streptococcus sp. 210928-DFI.4.42 | reverse complement strand
CTACGCTGATTTCATCAGCTTTTACAGCCCTACTCAACTGTGCGGAGGTGGGACGTCGAAATCGAATTCTAACGAATTACCGATTTCTGTCCCACTCTCAATTCTCTTCTTTAAAATTTTTTAGTGAAAGGAGAAAGGCGATCCCGCAAATCACATGGAGTACTGCTACAACCCATTGAGAATAGAAATAAGCAGCAAATAATTTACTGTCGGTGAACATTTTTCCAAAAAGCCCCTTTACCAATCCCTCAAGAAACGGAATATTCTCACACACAGCAAGGATTGAGGCAAGAAAGAGAATAAAACCTGCTATCAAAAAGAGATTGGGAATCCATCTTTTTATCCTTTTCTCTTCTCTGAGCATATACTGAGACGCAATCGCAAATAGAAAAATAAGGACATTCCATATGTTTAAGGCGATAAAGTATCTAAAGGTATCCTTGTATGCGCCTATCGCCATCGCTAAAATCAGGATAGGACCGAAAAAATTAATGGCACTTCCCAATAGTGCAAAGAGGCCATCGACCAAAACAAGATACTTCTTCATATTCTCACCTCATCTCACATCTATTCTACCACAAAGGTTTCGAGAAACAAAAAAAGACAGCCGAAGCTATCTTCATCCGATGCGGAGAGAGGGACTTGAACCCTCACGACCTAAAGCGGTCACAGGATCCTTAGTCCTGCGCGTCTGCCAATTCCGCCATCCCCGCGATTGAGTACCTTACTAGTATATCAATCAACGACTTTTTTGTCAAGATTTTTTTCAAACTTTTTTCAGAGTTTGTCATTTTTTCACAAAAAGGGAGAGTGGGACAGAAATCGGTAATTCGTTAGAATTCGATTTCGTCGTCCCACCTCCGCACAGTTGAGTAGGGCTGTAAAAGCTGATGAAATCAGCGTAGTAGAGCCCACTCAACCACTGCGTCTTGCTCAACAATCCAAAAATAATTGAAAGGCTAGGACTTTTGTCCCAGCCTCCTTTGATTTTTATTTGCTATCGTGGTTTTCAACTGCCGCTGTGATAAAGGCTGTGTAAAGTCCTTCTGGGCGGTTTGGACGGCTTGACAATTCTGGGTGGTATTGGCAAGCGACAAAGAATTTGTTTTCTGGGATTTCAACGATTTCGACCAAACGGTTGTCTGGTGAAACGCCTGAGAAGACAAATCCTGCTTCTTCGAACTGTTCACGGAAAGCATTGTTAAACTCATAACGGTGACGGTGGCGACGTTGCACCACTTCTTGATTGTCATAGGCAGCTGCTGCTTTTGAGCCTCGTTTGAGTTTAGATGGGTAAAGACCGAGACGGAGCGTTCCTCCCATGTCTTCCACATCGATCTGGTCCCGCATGATATCGATAATCGGATACTTAGTTCCTGGATCCAATTCGGACGAATTAGCTCCTTCTAAGCCTAAAACGTGACGAGCAAATTCGATACAGGTTAACTGCATACCCAAGCAGACACCCAACATTGGGACGTCCTGTTCACGCGCATACTTGATGGCTTGAATTTTTCCTTCTGTTCCCCGTTGACCAAAACCACCTGGGACGATGATTCCATCCGCATCTCCAAGGAGTTCTGCCACATTTTCAGCTGTCACATCATTGGCATTGACCCAATTAATCTTGACTTCTGCATCATTGGCATACCCTGAGTGCTTCAAGGCCTCAACGACAGAAATGTAGGCATCTTGCAATTCTACGTATTTTCCAACCAAGGAAATCTTGACCTGTTTCTTGAGGTTCATGACCTTGTCGACCATCGCAGACCATTCTGTCATATCTGCTGCAGGAACATCCAATTTCAAATGGTCACAAACGATTTGGTCCATATTTTGTGCTTGCAAGTTCAATGGGATTTGGTACAAATGTTCCACATCCAGTGATTCGATGACAGCTTCTGGTGCGACATCACAGAATTGAGCCAACTTGTTCTTAATTCCTTGACCAGCTGGTTTTTCTGTACGGATGACCAACATATTTGGTTGAATCCCAAGACCACGCAATTCTTTCACAGAGTGTTGCGTCGGCTTGGTTTTCATTTCTCCCGCAGCCTTTAAGTAAGGAAGAAGGGTGGTGTGGATGTACATAACATTTTCAGCACCAACATCTGCCTTCATTTGACGAAGAGCTTCAAGGAATGGAAGGGATTCAATGTCTCCAACTGTTCCCCCGACTTCTGTGATGATGACATCTGAATCCGTCGTCGTCGCTGCTCGTTTGATCTTTTCTTTCAAAGCATCTGTGATATGAGGAATAACCTGTACAGTCGCGCCCAAGTATTCTCCACGACGTTCCTTTCGAAGGACTTCGCTATAAATTTTCCCTGTTGTCACATTTGAGTACTTATTCAAATTGATATCAATGAAGCGTTCATAGTGACCAAGGTCCAAGTCTGTCTCTGCGCCATCGTCTGTGACAAATACTTCCCCGTGTTGGTAAGGACTCATCGTCCCTGGGTCAATATTGATATAAGGGTCAAATTTTTGGATGGTCACTTTCAATCCACGATTTTTGAGCAAGCGACCAAGACTTGCTGCGACAATCCCTTTCCCGATGGATGATACGACACCACCCGTGACAAAAATATATTTTGTTGACATGTGCTTTCCTCTTCTTCTAATGTTGTAGAGGCCATTCCTCTTTGCAGAAAAAACAAAAATAGCTCCCTAATCCTTAGGGAGCTCCGACCTCAAAATGAGGTGCCCGAACAATATCTTACCGCAAATGGTCTACTTTGTCAAATTGAAAATTTCATGAAAATAATTTTCGCTGTTTACACGACCTTTTCCACTCCATTTTGTGTGACGAGAAATTTCTCAAATTGAAGCTGAGGCATGCAAAGAGCAAGGTCCTTGTGGATTCGTTCTAGCGCTTCTAAACGCATCTCGACTGACGTCTCGGTATTTCCTTGGATGACAAAGAGGGCGTTTTGCGTAGTCTCCTCAAATTTGTAATGGTCACTATCGCGTACATCCAACCAAGCCAGAACTCCTTTTTGATCCCGGTAGACAGGATCTGTCGGTGCGACATGTTTTTCACTAGAAAGGATAGGGAGGAAGAGATCGTCTCTTTGACTCACTGTAAATTCAATCGGTCCCTCAATCTTATCTAGGTCATGTCCTCCAATTGCGAGAAAGGACTTCAGAGATTCGACATTATAGATATCGATGATGCTATTGATCTGAGGAAGAGCTCCTCGATGCTGGATGTTTCGGATAAGAGCTAGGACTGTTGGGGGATTTTTCTTGATGCTACGCCCTACCTTTTGCAAGAGGTCTGTATACCCTTTGATGACAGGAGATGCCACTACTTCTTCTGTCTGACACTGGAGCGCCCATTGTTCAAGCTCTTTCTTCTTTTCAAGAAAAGAAGGGGGCAAAACTGCTTGAGGATCCACATTTCTAGCAATTCCGACCACAACTGTATCAATACCAAGAGCTACTAAACTTTGATCTAAACGAAAGTCCATCTGGAACACCTCCTATTTGGGAAACCTTACACGTTTATCATATACCATTTCGCCACTTTTTTCAATGCAAACAAAAAGAAACAAGGAACAAGTTGTTTTTTTCAGAAGATAGATAAACTATTTTTATTGACATATAAGTCAATAAATTACTTGCAAACCATCCTCTACTTTTAAAAAATCAAAGGATATTCTGAAACTTTCCGCCGTGAGAAAAGTGCCTGAAACATTTTTGTATCAGGCACTCGGGAGTTTTGAAACCTTAGGTTCAAAACTAAGTCATGGAACTTCGTAGAAGTTCGCTGACGTCCGTACTCATCTAAGGAAAGTTTCTGGGCAAACTTCGTCTTCAATAAAAAAACAAGGAACAAGTTCCTTGTTTCATACGATTTATTCTTCTTCCTCGTCTTCAGAATCCTCTTCTTCGTCGTCTTCTTCGCTTAATTCAACTTCCTCACCCAAATCATCTGGTACGATTTCATTGATTTCAGCATCGTAAGCTTCGACTTCACTCTTTTCATCGTCTGGATTTTCTTCATCATATGAAAGAGCTGGATCTGCATCGTAAACTTCTTCGTCTTCTGGATCGTCGTCGTTGTAGTCGATCGCATCCTCGTCTCCATCCATGAAGGCATTGACACGTTTTTTCTTCCGTTTCTTAGGAGCTTCATCTTCGTCTGTTTCTTCAAGAGCGATGATTTCTTCGTCAACTTCATCGATGGCATACCATGAACGAAGACCCCATTTGTTATCTCCAAGTGGGATAAAGCTTCCATCTACATTCAATTCTGTGTAGAACAATGGGAGGGCTTCACGGATCTCGCTGTTTGATTTTTCAAGGTAATTTTGAATTTCATTTACAAGATCGCTAAAGTACATTTCATGGTCACGTCCGCGTAATTCCAAAATCGCACGCGCCACTTCAATCATAGAAAGTTCACTTTTTTCTTGTCCAGCAAATACTTCTAATTCCAAGGGTAAATCTCCTTATGTTTCATTTCCTAAATGGAGAAGGATCCGGTCTTCAACCTCATCCTATCCTCAATGATAGATTGAAAACTTCTCGTCACTAAATCTATCACGCATTTTATCGTTACACTCTATTGTACGATAAATTTCCCCTTTCGTCAAAGGAAAATTCCAGGATTCTCCACGAAATCAGAAAAAAGAAGAGCCTCACGGCTCTTCTTTTTAATCTCAATTATTTTACTTTTGCTGTGCTTGTGATTACGTTCACTGCTTTCTTCACTGTGATGTCATGTTTCAACATTTCTGGTGAAAGAAGGTTGCGAACTTGTTCAACTGGCATGTTGTAATCTGCTGCCAATTGTTCGATTTCAGCGTTGATTTCTTCTTCAGTTGCTTCGAAGCCTTCTGCTTTGGCTACTGCTTCAACCACGAGGTTTGTCTTAGTGCGGCTTTCAGCTTCTGCTTCATATTGTTTGTGAAGATCATCTTGAGTTGTTCCAGTAATTTGGAAATACATTTCAGGTGAGATTCCTTGACGTTGCATATTTCCAAGGAATTCGTTGATTGAACGGTGTACTTCTTCGTGGATCATTTCTTCTGGAAGTTCAACGATTTCAGCATTTTCAACTGCAAGATCGATCGCTGCTGCTTCTACTGCATCGTTGTATGCTTCTTCTTTAGCTTCCGCCAACTCTTTGCGGTATTTTTCTTTCAATTCAGCAAGAGTTTCAACTTCTTCGTCGATATCTTTTGCCAATTCATCGTCAAGAGCTGGTACTTCTTTTGCTTTTACTTCGTGGATAGTTGTCACGAATTTCGCTTCTTTACCTGCAAGGTCAGCTGCTTGGTAGTCTTCTGGGAAGGTTACGATGACGTCAACTGTTTCACCAGCAGAGTGTCCAACCAATTGGTCTTCGAAACCTGGGATGAATTGACCTGAACCAAGTCCAAGTGAGAAGTTGTCACCTTTACCACCGTCGAATTCAACACCATCGATAGAACCTACGAAGTCGATCACAACTGTGTCGCCTTCTGCTGCAGCACCTTCTTTAACAACCAATTCAGCCAAATTGTTGCGTTCGCGTTCGATACGAGCATCCACATCAGCGTCTGTTACTTCTTTAGAAACTTCTACTGATACTTCAAGGTCTTTGTAAGCACCCAATTTTACTTCAGGTTTTGTTACAACAGCTGCTGTCAATGTCCAGTCTTGACCTTTTTCCATAGATACAACATCAAAAGTTGGTTGTGCTACCACTTCGATTCCAGCTTCTTTAACAGCTGCTTCATATGCTGCTGGAAGAAGATCGTTCAAAGCATCTTGGTAAAGAGCTTCTTCACCGAAACGTTGGTTGAAGATTGGACGTGGAATATGACCTTTACGGAATCCAGGTACGTTCAAAGTTTTCTTAACTGACTCAAACACACGGTCCAAAGCAGGTTTGATTTGCTCTTGGCTGATTGTGAAAGTCAATACACCGTGGTTAGTTTCTTTGTTTTCAAATGATACAGACATTCTGTCTCTCCTTAAAATAATATAGTCATTCCTTATAATTTTACCACAAAACTTTGAAATTGCAAGTTTTAAAACGTTTTTGCCTCTCTTTTCATCCAAAAAAACTAGCCGTTTAAAGCTAGTTCTGATTATGATTTTCGGATGGGATCATCGAGGTAGAGAGCACGGGCACCGCCGATCAATTTTGGCCGACTGGCGAGGGCTGTGACATGGGCTCCACCTAGTTCACGCAAGATAGGGCGAATTGGAACTTGCACGTGTTTGACGTGCATCCCCACCGAGGTATCTCCGATGTCTAACCCCGCTTGAGCTGTGATAAATTCCACTTCAACAGGATCCTTAAAATACTTGAAAGCTGCGAGTTGTCCAGCACCTCCTGCATGGAGACTCGGAAGGACATTGACGATTTCTAACTCCTTTTTATCTGCCAATTCTCTTTCGACCACCAAGGCGCGATTGAGATGCTCACATCCTTGCACTGCCAGATAAATCCCTCTTGGATTCAACTCATCTAGCAAGGTCTGGACAATAGCTTCGGCAAGGTCGATGTTGGAGGCTTTTCCAATTTGCCCTCCTGCAACTTCACTTGAAGACATCCCGAGGACTAGAATCTGTCCTTGGCGGAGACGGCTTTTTTCCAAGACATCTACCAGGATTTCTTTTGTATCCTTCTTCAGTTGCTCCAGATCCATGAATTAGCTTCCTTTCTTTTGAAATGCATAATAGACCACATAGCCTAAAGCCATTCCAACAAAATTCTGAGCGAGGTTGTTCGGAATGTCCGAGATAGCAGCACCCCAGCCATTGCCTAAAAAGAGAGCGGAAGCTAGTGCGTAACCGCCTACCATGACGACTGTCGCAAGGAGCAAGCCTAGGTAACGAGCTTTTCCCTTGAAGCCAGCGAAATAGCCTTGTCCCCCGTGAAAGAGGAGGCTAAAGAACATCCACTGAGGATAGCCTGAAATCAGGTCAAGTAGGAAGGCTCCGACACCACCTACAATAGCACCTTCCTTGCGCCCAAAATAGAAGGCTGTGAAATAAACTCCAAGATCTAGCAGGGTGACGATCCCTGTGGGAGTTGGAAGTTTTGTATAGTAGCCAAGTACAACTGTCAAGGCTGTCAAAATGGAAAGGCGAGCAATGAGTTGAGTTCGATTAGATGTCATACTGTACTACTCCATACTGGTCTGAATGTTGAATCGCTTGGAAAACAAAGTCTTTAGAGGCTTTAACAGCTTCAAGTGGTGATTTCCCTTTTACCAACTGGCTGGAAATGCTAGACGCAAAGGTACAACCTGCTCCTGTATTGTTCTTTTCTAAGACCGGCTCTTCAATGACGGTGAAGTCTGTCCCATCATAAAAGACATCGATGGCCTTTTCTTTATTGAGACGATTGCCTCCTTTGACCACGACAGTCGCTGCTCCTAATTCGTGGAGCTTGCGCGCTGCCTCCTTCATATCGTCGAGCGATTGAATCTTGCTTTGGGTCAAGATCTCAGCTTCTGGTAAGTTTGGCGTGATGATGGTCACATAAGGGAAGAACTTAATCAATTCGTCTCGAAGAGCTGAAACTTCTACATCATGACTTTCCTTGCAGACCAAGACAGGATCTAGTACCACAGGAATCTCCGCATGGGCTTTGACATAGTCCAAAGCCAAGTCTGCCACTTCAACATTTGGCAAAAGACCGAGTTTAATAGCAGAAAAAGGAACATCTTTGAGGGAGTTGAGCTGTTGAGCAAAGGTCGTCGAATCCACCGGAATCACTTCAAAACCGTGCTCCGTCATAGCGGTCAAACAAGTCACCGCTACAAAACCATGCTGTTTGTTAGTCGTATAAGTTGCAAGGTCTGCGTGAAGACCTCCCCCACTAAAAATATCATTTCCTGAAATAGCTAGAATCAATTCATTACTCATAACGGATCTCCTTTAAATATAAGCCATTTGGCGCTGCTGTAGGACCTGCTAGATTGCGGTCCTTCTTTTCTAAAATTAGATCGATCTGCTCGATCGGCATCCGATCATTTCCAATCTTCAACAAAGTTCCCACCATATTGCGGATTTGCTTGTAGAGAAAGCCATTGCCCGAAAAGGTAAAGACAAGGCGATGATGTTCTGCATCCTCGACCAAGCGAGCCTCTGTAATCGTACGAACCTTATCTTCCACGCTGGTTCCTGAAGCTGTGAAACCGGTGAAATCATGGGTTCCCTCCAACTTTTGGATGGCTGCTTGCATCTTTTCCACATCCAAAGGATAAGGATAGTGGGTGGCATAGTGGCGCATCATGGGGTTCTTGGGACGACCATAATCCACGATAAATTCATAGGTCTTGCTGTGCTTCTTGTAGCGTGAGTGAAAGTCATCTTCTACTTGCTCCACTCGGATGAAATCAATATCCTCTGGGGTTTGGGTATCGAGGGCAAAGCGAAGCTTCTCCTCGTCCCGCGCTTGGGGAAGATCAAAATGAATCACCTGGCCAAGAGCATGGACACCGGAATCCGTTCGCCCCGCTCCATGAACGGTAACGGGGGTTCCTTGATTGAGGCGCGTCAAGGTCTTCTCGATTTCCTCTTGCACACTGCGTGCATGCGGTTGGCGTTGAAACCCTGCAAACAAGGTCCCATCATATGAAATGGTTGCTTTGTATCGTGTCATGGTTCTATTTTAGCAAGATATAGAAGGGGTTACAATAGTGAAAAAATCAAACTGTCCGGGTACAGTTTTGCAAACACAAAAAGAGGCTGGGACAAAAGTCCTAGCCTCTCAATTATTTTTGGTTTGTCGAGCAAGACGCAGTGGTTGAGTGGGCTCTACTACGCTGATTTCATCAGCTTTTACAGCCCTACTCAACTATGCGGAGGTGGGACGACGAAATCGAATTCTAACGAATTACCGATTTCTGTCCCACTCTCCTAACTTCGACCTGTTACAAATCTACTAGGTCTTAGTCTCTTTTTTTATTTTTCAAGTCCATTCCTGCTGCCCCTACGATCGCTCCTAGTAAAGCGAGTCCCAAAGCAGATTCTGCTCCTGTTTCTGGAAGTTGCTTGTTAGAAGATACTGTTTCTGAACGAACCTCTTTTTCCACAGCTGCTGGAATTGGCGTTGGGGTATTTCCTGGTGCAACTGGTTGATCTTTCGAGATCACTTGAGGTGTTGAAGGATCTGGAACCACTTTGTTTACGAGCACGTCTGACTTCACTGGCGCTTCTACGGAAGGGGTTGTTGGGATCACGACTTCTTTGGTACCGACTTCAACAATTTCTGCAACCGGCTCTGTGGCAACTTCTGTAGCAATCACTTTTCGACTTTGATCAAGTGCCGAAACCTCTACATACTCAAGACCTTGCCCTTTAACCCCAGCCTGGATTACTCTGCGTTCTCCTTTAGCGAGATCTGGATTGGTCCGTTCCACAAGGTCAAAATCAAGCTCTTTTTCTACGATTTCAAGACTTGGTTTGTCTTCCACTAGGGCTTTGACGTCATTTTCAGCCAAGCTACCTACTTGCGTGATTGGCTTGAGCCCCGCAAGGGCTTGAGTCAGAGCAGCCACTTCTTGATCCACCTGCTCTTGATGAGCACGGCTCACATTCCAATTCAAGCTATCTAAGACTTTCGCAAGGGCTGCGCGAGATTCTGGTGTGTATATGTCTAGATCTGTTGGCACCGTAGCAACTGCTTTTCTAAGAGCAGTGAAGTCTGCCTTGAAATAGTCCTTGTTGTGGTTGGCAAAAGCTTCCATAACCTGGAAGACTTCTTCTTCCTTGTATTCATTGGCAGGTTCATCAGCCCAAATTCCCAACATACTTCCTGATGTCGGTAATTTGACATCAGGGTACTTGGTTGAAGCTAACTGTTCAAACGGAACAGTTTCTGTATTTTGAATAGCTTTTTCGAGCGGATAACTTTGATCACCTTTATGGCCCAAAACATAGTACCAGTCTCCGTTGGTATTAAGGAATTTATAGCCCTTATCTGCCAAATACTGTGGAGATGCGAGGTTATAGCCCCACCATCCTTTAGACCAGTATGAAATCAAGACATCCTTGTCAAAGGCAACATCATCTTCATCTCCATAATAGAAGCCATCGTTAAAGGCCATTGGCTGCAAGCCTTTTTCACGCGCCATGGCTGCAAGACTATTGGAATACTCCGCAAATTTACCATAGAGGTCATACCACTTGAGGTAATACCAACCTTGCGCACTGGTAGCGTCATTGGCATATTCATCTGTTCCGTAGTTAAAGATCTTAGACTTGTCTTTGAAGTAGTCCATGTACTTGCCAATCAAGGCTTTGGTAAAGTTGACTGCTGCTTCATTGGTCAAATCCATGGTTGTTTTTGAAACCGTATCAAAGCTGGCTTGTGGATTTTCAATGCCCAATTTTTCCATGGCCACCAACAAAGCATCCATGTGTCCAGGACTATTGACTGCCGCAATCAAGCCGATTCCTTTCGCAGTCGCATAAGCATGGAGTTCATCCATTTCCGCTTGGGTCAATGCTTGACCATTTGGATCATCGTAATAGGCCTTGGTGCCTTCTAAAATGGCCTTTTTCACATCATCACTAGCATAAGTTTTTCCATTGGCTTCCACCGTCATATCATCGAGCACGAAGCGCATACCATCGTTTCCGACCAGGAGGTGCAAGTCAGAATAACCCAGCTCACTGGCCTTGTCGACGATCCGTTTCAACTGATCCAGTGAGAAGTATTTGCGGCCCGCATCGATCGAGATGACCTTCTTCATGGCGAGTTTTTCTGCTGCTTCTTTTGCAGCAACTTCTTTCGCGTAGCTTTCTGTATACACCAAAGCATCTTGAGCTGCTTTGAGATGATCGATCAAAGTTTTGGCCTCTGCTCGAGTCGTGTCTGCTCCTGCCCCTTCTAAAGCTTTTTTAGCTGCCGTAAAGGCTACTAGAGATTCCTTTGTATAGTGGTCCAAATCAGTTGGAGCTTCCGAAAGAGCTTTTTCAACGACTTCAGGATCTGCTACAAAGTAGTCCGCATTCTTGTCCGCGAAGGCATGCATGAGCTTAAAGAGAAGTTCTTTTTTGTAGGTTGCAGATGGCGTATCTGCCCAGGCAGCTACCATCCCACCGATGAAGGGCACCTTAGCCCCATCATTTTTTTGAACCACATCAATCGCTGACTTGGAAATTCCTTCGAGACCTTGATCGAGGTTGTACCAACCAGATCCAGCCTTGTCCCGTCCAAGCACATAATACCATGCATCATTGGTATTAAGAATCTGATGACCTAGTTCAGACAAGAGTTTTGAAGAAGCGACATCATAGCCGTTCCATCCACCTGTCCAGTAGGAGACAATGATATCCTTGTCAAAAGTACCATAGGAAGTATCGCCATTGTAGTAGATTCCATCATTGAAGGCCATTGGTTTCATCTTGTGTTTTTTCACAATAGCTGCTAGATCATTAGCATACTGGATGAATTTTTCATAGCCTTTTTCTGGATAGCCTTCACCTGGCCAATGCTTGCTTGCTTGGAGAACCTGCCAACCATGGGCATCTGTGGCATCGTTGGCATATTCATCCAAACCAATATTGAAAATGTCTGCCTTGCCGCTGAAATAAGCCGCATACTTGTCTACCAAAGCCTTGGTGAAGTCTAAGGCTTTTTGGTTGTCCAAATCAACGGTCCGAGCTGATTTCTTTGTACCAAAATAATTAAAGTGAGGGTTTTCGATGCCCAATTGTTCCATGGCTGTCAGAATCGCATCCATGTGACCTGGACTATTAATGGTTGGGATGACGCCTACTTTCTTCGATTTGGCGTAGGCCAAAATATCATCCATTTGAGCCTGGGTCAAGGCTGTCCCGTTCGGATCATCGTAATAAGCCTTCGTCCCTTTTTCAACTGCATCCGTCACGGCTTGGCTAGAATAAGAAGTATCTCCCACTTTCAAAGACATATCATCCAGCACAAAGCGCAAGCCGTCATTTCCAACCAGAAGATGCAAGTCTGTATAGCCCGTCTTACTTGCTTCATCAATGATTTCCTTGATTTGGTCTGGCGAGAAGTACTTGCGACCAGCATCGATCGAAACAATCTTTTTCTTGGCTAATTTTTCTTCTTGGTCAGGATCTTTAGCAGGCGTTTCCGTCGCTGCTGTCGCTGGTTGAGCTGCCACATCCGACTCTGCGACAGAGCTCGCTTCTTCGCGAATCAAACGGTTAAGATCTGATACCCGCAATTCACGATCAGGCAGTGCCGGTTGACTTTGATCGACGATTGGGGCAGGAGCCGTTGGTTTTTCTACTGTTGGCTGAGAAGCTTCCTCATTAAGGGAAATCGTTGACTCACCCTCGCTTGGCTGAGTCGGAACTGTCGTTGAAGGACTGTCTGTAGTCGTTGGCGTATCAGCTGCTACAACATTCGCACCAGCAAAAAATCCTATGAGCACCGAAGCAGCTCCTACTGCATACTTGCGAATCGCATAACGTGGTTGATGTGATTTCATCAGGACCTCCTAAATTGTCTTTGTAATCGTTTTCTTAAATTTACCACGATATCTTAATAAATTCAATGAGGCTCCAAATTATTCTTTAATTAGGAGAGGAAGTTCTTGGAATCGATCCAAAATAAAACGAGCTCCTTAGTCAAAAGGAAACTCGTTTATTCTTATAAGTCATCTAAAGCATCTTTGACCTTGTCAAAGAACCCTTTTTTCTTTGGGTTAACCTTCAAATCACTTGCTTCCGCAAAGGCTTGAAGGGCTTCTTTTTGCTTGTCATTTAAACCAGTTGGGGTGACAACATTGACAGACACATATTGATCTCCCATGGCACCACCACGTAAGCTTGGAGCACCTTTTCCGCGAAGACGGAATTTTTTACCGGTTTGGGTTCCTTCAGGAATCACCAAATCAACATCGCCATGAACTGTAGGCACATGAACCGTATCTCCAAGAGCTGCTTGGACAATATTCAAATCTAGCTTGTAGTAGATGGTTGAGCCATCTCGTTCGAAGCGATCACTCGGCTCCACGTTGACAACCACATACAAGTCTCCATAAGGTCCACCGTTAAAGCCAGCTTCTCCTTGACCCGCTAAGCGGATTTGTTGACCTGTTTCAACTCCTGCAGGAATCTTGACGTTCACGCTATGGGCTTGTTTTTCATGACCTGTTCCACGACAAGTCGTACATGGATCTTTGATTTCTTGACCACGGCCATGACAGACATCACAGGTCACTTGACGGCGCATCATTCCAAGAGGAGTTTGCGTATCTACATTGATAACCCCGGAACCATGACAGCGTCCACAGGTTACCGGACTCGTACCTGGCTTAGCCCCTGAACCGTGACAGGTATGACAGCTAGCTTCCCGATGGTACTTAACTTCTTTTTCCGCACCAAAAATCGCTTCTTCAAACTTGAGATTAACGCGGTATTGGAGGTCATCCCCTTGACGAGGCGCATTTGGATTACGACTTGCACCGCCACCAAAGAAGCTAGAGAAGATATCTTCAAAGCCACCAAAACCAGCACCATCAAAGCCACCAAAACCACCTGCTCCGCCACCGAAGCCACCATTGGCACCTGCAGCACCATATTGGTCATAAGCATCCCGTTTTTGCTCGTCACTCAAAGTCTCATAAGCTTCTTGAACTTCCTTGTACTTTTCCTCAGCACCAGGATCCTTGTTGATATCTGGGTGATATTTTTTAGATAATTTCCGATAGGCTTTCTTGATCTCATCCTGAGATGCATTCTTTGAAACGCCCAAACGGTCATAAAATTCAGTATTGTTCATAATTCAAGATACAAAGGGCGTTAAACGGACACAGCCAAAATAGGAGTTTTGACGACGGACGCTTGCGTCCTAGAAAAAACTATCTTTTTGGCACCGTCCGTAGCCCGTGTTCAGTTACGAACACTCTTTGTTCCTTTCTATAATTTTCATATAAATTTTTAGAGGGCATTTTCTATACTTCGCTTCACTTGATCAAACTCTTTGTCCGATAAAGTAAATATCAAATCCTCTTCAGCATACTCGTTCTGTTCTTTAAAATAGTTGTCTGTATTAGCTGCCAAGCCTAAGCTTAGAATCACTTTTCTTGCAAACTCTTGATGGGCAAAACCGATAGCCGTAATGATCTGTTTATCTTGCACAAGAACTTTCGGTTGGAAATTTTCACATGGAAGAAATTCAAAATAGTCAAAGAAGTTTTGCCAAATTCCACCTGTAAATTTCGTGTCCTTCAACAGACCTGCTTTCGCTAATAAAAGAGGCGCTGAAGAAATGGCTGCAATGAGGATATCTTGCTCACCAAGATCCCTCAAGAACGAAATCAATTTCTCATCCTGTAGGGCAGGTCCTATATTGACCATTCCTGGCAAAATCACGCAAGAATACTCTTCTATACGGATTTGATCTAGTGTTTTCGTTGGTTGACAGGGCAAGCCATCCTCAGAGACCACCATCGAATGATCTGAAGCGGCATAATCAATCGTGACGTCAAAAGACAGAGCTAAAGTACTCGTTAAAGCGGTTATCTCATAAAGAGAAAAATTAGGATAAATGATACAAAGTACTTTTTTCATAGGCAACATCCTCTATTTTACCGAAAAACAGAGGCTGGGTTGCAACCTCTGGATTTCTTTTTATCATTTAGTTGTTAAGCTGAATTGAGCACGCCCTAACCTCTTGGTGAAAAAGATAAATCTTCCTAGAAACTAAAGTTCCTGCGTCAGATTTCCTATTTTCACTGTGAGGTTTTAACGGGCTTTGCATCTTACTTTTCAGTAAACTCTCCGTCTACGACGTCATCGCCTGCGTTGCCTGATGCTTGTGCGCCTTCTGCTCCTGCTTGAGCTTGTTGCGCTGCTGCAGCTTGTTCGTAGAGTTTAACAGCCAATGCTTGCGCTTTTTCGTTCAAGGCTTCAAGTTTCGCTTTCATTTCTTCAAGGTTACCTGATTCTTGAGCTTTCTTAAGATCATCAAGTCCTGCTTGAGCTGCGTCACGTTCTGCATCAAAGCCTTTGCCTTCAGTTTCTTTGATAGTCTTTTCAGTCGCAAAGATAGCTTGGTCTACTTCGTTACGAAGGTCAACTTCTTCTTTACGTTTCTTATCTGCTTCAGCGTTTGCTTCTGCGTCTTTCATCATGCGATCGATTTCTTCGTCTGTCAAACCTGAGTTTGATTGGATAACAATCGTTTGTTCTTTTTGAGTTCCAAGGTCTTTCGCCTTAACAGATACGATACCGTTCTTGTCGATGTCGAATGTTACTTCGATTTGTGGGATACCACGAGGTGCAGCTGGGATATCAGTCAATTGGAAGCGTCCAAGAGTCTTGTTATCCGCTGCCATTGGGCGTTCCCCTTGAAGAACGTGAATATCAACGGCTGGTTGGTTGTCTGCTGCAGTTGAGAAGACTTGTGATTTAGAAGTTGGAATTGTAGTGTTGCGGTCGATGAGTTTTGTGAAGACTCCACCCATTGTTTCGATACCAAGTGACAATGGCGTTACGTCAAGAAGGACAACGTCTTTCACATCACCAGTGATCACACCACCTTGGATCGCAGCACCCATAGCCACAACTTCGTCAGGGTTCACTGATTTGTTTGGTTCTTTACCAGTTTCAGCTTTAACAGCTTCTACAACGGCAGGAATACGAGTTGAACCACCGACAAGGATGACTTCGTCGATATCTGACAAGCTCAAACCTGCATCTGAAAGGGCTTGACGAACTGGAGTTTTCGTACGTTCTACAAGGTCACGAGTCAAATCGTCGAATTTCGCACGAGTCAAGATCATTTCTAAGTGAAGAGGTCCAGCAGCTCCTGCAGTGATGAATGGCAAGCTGATTTGAGTTGAAGTGACACCAGAAAGGTCTTTCTTCGCTTTTTCAGCTGCATCTTTCAAACGTTGAAGGGCCATCTTGTCTGTTGACAAGTCGATACCATTTTCTTTCTTGAATTCTTCAACCATGTGGTCGATGATTTTTTGGTCAAAGTCGTCACCACCTAGTTTGTTATCCCCTGCAGTTGCCAATACATCGAAGACACCATCACCGAGTTCGAGGATAGATACGTCGAATGTACCACCACCAAGGTCGAATACCAAGATTTTTTCTTCTTTATCAGTCTTATCCAAACCATAAGCAAGGGCTGCTGCAGTTGGTTCGTTGACAATACGTTCTACTTCAAGACCAGCGATTTTACCAGCGTCTTTAGTTGCTTGACGTTGAGCATCGTTGAAGTAAGCTGGAACTGTGATAACTGCTTTGGTTACTTTTTCACCAAGATAATCTTCAGCGTAACCTTTCAAGTATTGAAGAATCATAGCTGAGATTTCTTGTGGAGTGTATTCTTTGCCGTTAGCAGAAACTTTTTCAGAAGTTCCCATCTTAGATTTGATAGAGATCACTGTATCTGGGTTTGTGACTGCTTGACGTTTTGCAGCGTCACCAACGATGATTTCACCATTTTTGAATGACACAACAGATGGAGTCGTGCGGTTTCCTTCTGGGTTTGCGATGATTTTTGATTCAGTTCCTTCAAGAACTGCCACTGCTGAGTTTGTTGTACCTAAGTCAATACCGATAATTTTAGACATATGTTTTTCTCCTTAAATTTATCTTCTTTTTTTCTTTTTGATATTTTCCCTTAAGTGGCGGGAAATATCTTCCTTGCAAGCCTCCGGCTTGCTTCTTATCTTTCTTTCATAGTTTAGTGTCGTTTCGGACAAGGTTTTTTTAAGTTCTCTCGCCTAGTTGAACACTACTACCATGGCTGGGCGTAGGATGCGGTCATGGAGTTTGTAGCCTTTTTGGAAGACTTGTGCGATGGTGTCTGCTGGATGTTCGTCATCTGCAGGCAAGGTTTGGATGGCCATGTGGTAGTTATGGTCAAAGGCTCCGTCCGCTGGAATTTCTTCAATTCCTTCTTCTTTCAGAGCATGTACCAAACTTTCTTGGACCATTTCTAAGCCCTTCTTCACATCATCTGTCAATCCTTCTACGGCAAGGGCACGTTCGAGGTTGTCCAGTGATGGTAAGATCGCTTTTGCCAAATCTTGGCTACGGTATTTTTGTAATTGTTGACGTTCTTCATTAGCACGGCGCTGAATATTTTGCATTTCTGCATGAACACGAAGGTATTTGTTTTCAAATTCCTCGGCACGAGCTTGTGCTTCTTCTAACTCAGAAGGTTGGTTGTTTTCCTCTACAACTTCTTCAGTTGTTTGGGCAACTTCCTCTTCTTTCACGTCTTCTTTTTTGATATCTTCTGTCAAGGCATACACCCCTTTCATTTGATCTTAATTTACTTCATAATGGTTGCTGTTGAGATAACGGTAGTAGTCCGTCAACTTCATAACCAGTACCCGTCCGATGACATTGACCAGGCTAATCACACGCCTGTAATCCATCTCTACGGGACCGATCACATGCATGAGGGCCATCCCACGATAAGGAACCAGGAACTTGTGACTAATCACTGTCACATTTTTCAAAGCCTTCTCTTGGGATTCTGCAACCAGGATCTGGGTCATTTGGTCTTCTGGCATCCCCCCTCGCAACTCGAGAGCTACATGTTGGGGATTATCTAAGAACTGATAGGTCTGAAGATCGGCGTAGGTTAAGGATGAAACCTTTCCTTCTACAAAGACCAGTTCTTGAAACAGTTGCGAGAAGACATAATCAAACAGATCCAAGACATTGTCTGTCGTCTTAAAATAGCGCTGTACTATCTGTGGAATCTCTGTCCGCAAGCGGTAGTGGATATCCAAGACTGTATTTCCAATGAAACGTTCTTGAACCAGCTGATGGAAAATTTCCAAATCACTGGTTAAGAAATTCTTTGGAATGGCAAACTGGACGGTGACAGGCTTTGATTCATCCAAGGTCAGAACCGCTAAAGCATCGTGGTTGGATAATGGAACAATCTCAAAACCAGTCAAGCGCTGCCGCGTCGGCTCAACATCCTGAATGACTGCGGTGTAGCCCGTCATCTGGGCCAATAACTTAGCCGTAGCATCCAAGATATCGTCTAACTTAAAGGCTTCGAAATCGAAGGCTTTTACCACCTGGTAGACATCTTGCTCATCAATCAACTCTAGATCCAGCGAGTTCTGAACAAAATATTGAAAACCAGCTCGGCTGGGCATTCGACCACTCGAAGTGTGGGCTTTTTCTAGTAAACCTTGCTTTTCGAGGGCAGCCATATCATTTCGGATCGTCGCACTACTAGATTGAATGACATCTTGCAGTGCTTTTGAACCGACTGGTTCGCGGATCTTGGTAAAGATATCGACGACAAGATTTAGAATCTCATTTTGACGTTCTGTAACCATGACCTCACCTCTCTTTCGTATTTAGCACTCTAAACACTCAAGTGCTAAACCATGATTCTATTATACACCCATCCAAAAGAAAGTCAAGAGAAAAAACCAAAAAATTAGCACTCTTTTTTCAAGAGTGCTAAAAATCATTCTTAAGACCTAGAGAAGTAAATCTCCTCTTATTTGCCAGCTTTTTTCAAGAGCTGAATATATTCTTCCAATACTAGCTGATGCTTGGCCATATACTGAGCATTTTCTACGCCAACATAACGGAAATGCCAATTCTCAAAATTCACACCCGTGATGTTGCTCTTCCCATCTGGGTAGCGAAGCACAAAGCCATATTGTGGTGCGATGGCAGCCAGCTGCAAGCCCAACTCATCACTTTGGCCAGCTTCGACACTCATATCGATCGCAAGCCCCGTCTGGTGTTCACTAGCACCAGGAACCTGTACCTGGGTCTGTACCTGCTTTTCAGCTTCTTCGTGCGAAAGGCCGCTAGCCTCTAGTTGCGAAACACGTTCATTATAGAGCTCTGTTTGCTCGGCCACACTTCGATAGCCTGATATCAAGGTTTCTTCTGGGGCAATTTTTCGAGCCGCTTCTAAAAATTGACGAGTTGGTTCTACAATCCGACTATCCACTTTGATAGCATCCACATCTGTCAATTGCGGGTTCAACTCTGGCTTCACATTGTCACGATTGACCAAGATCAACTGCCAGTCTTTTGTCGAAACAGCTGGTAAATCTGATTTTTCTTTCTTTTTCTTAGAAGAAGAGGGAGTCGTTACAGCTGTTTTTTTTGCCTTCCAAAACTGAAGCCCTGAAAACAAGCTTGGTTTAGCCAAGTAAGCACCAATTCCTGATCCAAGGACCACAAGAAGAAAGAAACTCAATAGGTAGGGCCACCATTTCTTACGTTTTTTTCTTGCGCGTCTATACTTATTTGTCATGGCCATCCTCTAAGAGTTTTGCTCCAACCTTACGATAGGACAGATCTCCAATCTTTTCAATATGAAAGGCGCCATCCTCATAGGCCAAAACCGTTACACTTCCGTTGTCCAAGACCAATTCTTCGACTGCTTTCGGATCGATGAGATAAATCAAAGTCGTAATGGTCATGCCGTGGCTGACAACAATCGCATTCCCACCACCAGCTGCTTCTACCTCTTTTGCAATAGCTTCAAATCCTTCTAAGATTCGGCCACTCAAGGCGCTCCAGGATTCAGCCCAACCCGTGGTATCCACTTCAACGATCCCTTCTGCCAACTCCATTAAACTCAACCGATGGAAATCATCGACCTTAAAGACACGGGGTAAAACCCCCATAAAGAGCTCGCCATCATAGGCACCGTCGAAGCTACCAAAACACCACTCGCGGATCCGTTTGTCATAATGATAAGGGGTTTTCCCTGTCAAACCAAGCTCTTGAAGAACAATTCCCATGGTTTGAATAGTTCGACCAGAATCACTTGAAACAGCCTCCTCAAAAGAAAGACCTGCTTCCTTAAGGCCAAGCCCTAATTCTCTAATCCCACGCTCTCCTGCTTCTGTCAGCGGAGTGTCTGACCAGCCCTGTGCTCGCCCAATGGTATTAAACATGGTTTTTCCATGACGAGCAATATATAATCTGGTTTTTGTCATTGTATTACCTCCGTATGTATCTCTTTCATTATATCATTTTTTGTAAAAAGAAAGTAGGAAAGCTCTTACAAGTTTTGAGAGAAAGAAAAGGCCATGACCAAAGGGTCAGCCTTTCAGGACGGACTAGGATTCTTGCAAGCTTTCACCGACCTCACGGTAACTGCTCTCTCCAACCCCCTTAACCGTCAATTTTCCATCTTCATATTCTACAAGGGTAACACTACCGTTTGAAAGAGGCAAATTGAGATTTGGTTTTCCTTCGATCAAGCAGACCAAGGTCTGAATGGTCCAACTATGGCTGACCACCAAGGCATTGCCTCCACCATTTTCTTCTACTTCTTTGGCAATAGCTTCAAAACCTTCTAGGATTCGGTTTTTCAAGACTTCCCATGGTTCAGCCCAATTTGCTGTGTCCACTCGGCAAATGCCATTGGCCAAGTCTTCCAAGGTCAAGGTCTTATAGTCTTCTACATCTAGCACGCGCGGCACGACACCGTGAAAGAGCTCCCCACCGTAGGCCCCATCAAAGCTACCAAAACACCACTCGCGGATCCGTTTGTCAAAGCGATAAGGAATCTGGTCTTTCAAACTCAATTCATCGAGAATGATCCCCATGGTCTGAATGGCACGGCCAGAATCACTGGAATAAGCTCGAGTAAACTCTAAACCAGACTCACGCAAGCCAATTCCTAGAGCCTGAATCCCTCGTTCTCCTTCTGCTGTCAAAGGCGTATCGGACCATCCTTGAGCACGGCCAATAGTATTAAACATGGTTCTCCCATGACGTATCACAAATAATCTCGTTTTAGCCATCTTGTCTCCTTTTGCAAGAAAAAAGTCTGGAGTTTCATCATCACAGACTTTTCTATTTTCTACTATTATACTAGATTTCTCTTAGTTTTTAAAGCTATGAACCGGAGCAGGAATTTGACCACCACGGGAAATAAAGTCAGCTGATGAAGCTTTGTTGACCTTCATCACCGGAGCAGATCCAAGAAGTCCACCGAGCTCTAACATATCGCCTTCTTTTCCATAAGGAATGATCCGAACGGCTGTTGTCTTTTGATTGATCACTCCGATAGCTGCTTCATCGGCGATCATGGCCGCAATGGTTGTATCTGGAGTATCAGCTGGGATGGCAATCATATCCAGACCGACCGAGCAGATGGCTGTCATGGCTTCCAATTTTTCCAGGTTGATATGGCCTGATTGGACCGCCGCAATCATCCCTTCATCTTCTGAGACCGGAATGAAGGCACCTGACAACCCACCGACTTGGTTACAAGCCATGATCCCGCCTTTTTTCACTTGGTCATTGAGCAAAGCTAGTGCTGCTGTTGTCCCGTGGGTTCCTACTACTTCAAGCCCCATCGCTTCAAGGACACGAGCAACCGAATCCCCAACAGCTGGCGTTGGTGCGAGAGACAAGTCTACAATCCCAAACTCAACACCGAGACGTTCACTAGCCATTTGACCCACTAATTGCCCGACACGAGTGATTTTGAAAGCTGTCTTCTTGACTGTTTCAGCCAATACATCAAAGCTAGCGCCTGGTACTTTTTCGATGGCCCGTTGGACGACACCTGGTCCTGAAACCCCAACGTTGATGACAACATCCGCTTCACCGACACCGTGGAAGGCACCCGCCATAAAGGGATTATCTTCTACCGCATTGGCAAAGACCACAAGCTTACCGGGCCCCATTGGATCTGCTTGAGATGCTTCTTTAATGATACGGCCCATATCTCGGACAGCGGTCATATTGATCCCTGTCTTTGTCGATCCAATATTAACTGAAGAGCAGACAAAATCCGTCTCTGCAAGGGCACGAGGAATGGAATTGATGAGGATTTCATCCCCCTTTTGGTAGCCTTTTTGAACCAGGGCTGAGAAACCACCGATAAAGTTAACCCCAACTTCTTTGGCTGCACGATCTAGTGCCTTGGCAAATGGTACATAGTCTGTCGCATTGGTTGCTGCCCCGATAATAGAAATTGGAGTGACCGAAACCCGTTTATTCACAATTGGAATGCCGAGTTCTGCCGCAATCTCATCCCCCACAGCCACCAAATCTTTGGCCTTGGTCACAATCTTATGGTAGACTTTTTCCGCTGCCTTTTCGATATCCGGATCAATACAATCGAGAAGCGAAATCCCCATGGTGATAGTCCGAACATCGAAGTTCTGCTCCTCAATCATGGCAATGGTTTCTGTTACCTGTTTAATGTCCATAAATTCTCAACCCCTATCTTACAAATTGTGCATGGCATCAAAAATCGCTGCGCTTTGGATATTGATTTTCACATGCAGAGACTGTCCGAATTCTTCCAACTCTGAACGGAGCTGTGTGAAATCTTTTTTCTCATCTGACGATACAACCGCCATCATGGTAAAGTATTCATCCAATACGGTTTGAGAGATATCATCGATATTGAGTCCTAATTCTGCCACTTTCGTTGCAACACCCGCTACGATTCCTTTTTGGTCTTTTCCAACGACTGTAATAATTGCTTTCATTTCACTGCTCCATTCTATCTATTTGCTTCCATTGTAGCACAATCCCCTTAAAATCGCCCTTCTCAACTGGGAACGTTCGGATATATTAAACGTGTATAAAAAAATAAAGAGGCTGGGACAGAAGTCCTAGCCTCTTTATTGTTTTTGGATTGTCGAGCAAGACGCAGTGGTTGCGTGGGCTCTACTACGCTGATTTCATCAGCTTTTACAGCCCTACTCAACTGTGCGGAGGTGAGACGACGAAATCGAATTCTAACGAATTACCGATTTCTGTCCCACTCTCTCTATTTTGACGATTCAGTTTCATCTTTTAAGAGCTCTTTCTTCACGCGCACCGTACTCTCATACTCAGCCCCAGCTAGACGGTCAAAGGGAAAGCGACGATTGAGTAAGACGATGGCAAGAGTGAGAATCAGGTACAATAAAAGCATAAAGAAGAGCAATAAAATCATGGACAGGGTTAAGAGGGAATTGTCCGTCAAATCGCTATTCAAGAGCGAAATCAAATAGAACAACCCTTGAGGAATCAGATAGAAATAACCTACTACCAGGATTCCCCGCCAGATGGTGCGAAGCCATTTTTGCTTGTCAAAATGCAAGCGGAATTTCAATAAAGCCATTCCCAAGGTTTTGCCCCGCCACAAGGGAATCAAGCCAAAATAAACAGCCAAAACCGCTACATAAGGAATCGTCTCTAAACGCTCGATTACCGCGTAAAGCAAGGATAGCATCACAAAGTCGATCAAGAAGGCAAGACCCATCCGGAAACCAGATACTTTCGTCCCTACTCGGAAAGAATGCTCGTCAATTTCGTCTCGTGTCGGCAATAACCAAACCAGGAACCAACCAAGCAGATAACCCACTCCACCACCAGTGGTATTTTGAATAATATCATCGACATCTGCTAGGCGGTAAGGGCCCGGATACATAAAATAGAGACCTGATAACTGGGTCAACTCCAAAAAGAAACTAAAGAGGGCTGTCAGGAGAATCGTTTTCTTAAAACCACACTTGAAATAATAGCGTAGATACATCCCAAAAGGAATCAACATTAGGACATTAAAGGCAGGCACATAAAAAGTTGGATGCTTAAGGGCTTGAATCCAAGTACCAGTCTGCGCTAAATTAAAGGGGCTCTCCTTGAAAAAATCCACTACAAAAGCAAAAGGTTGGAGATTGACCATTTCCGAGTAGCTAGTATGAATCTTACTTGGATCTGGCAGAGGCAAGATCACCAAGAGATAGACCGTCATCAAGTAAAGCATAAAAGAATAGAAAATCAGCACCCGCAATTTATTGACCGAACCATATTTTCGATAATTCAAAATCATGTAGGGCAAGGTCAGCAAAAATGCCAGGAAAGGAAAGAGCTGAACAGCCGTTTTAATAGTAGAGATATACCCCATTGTGTCTCCTTTTTTTCGTTATAAAATCACCCTTTGCACAATGACAAAAGGTGATTTCTTCATTGATATAGAATATTATACGGCCTGGTAGAGGAAGAGTCAAGGAAGAGGAGTTCATTTCATTTTTTGAGCTCCTTATTGAACTAAAATCAAAGATGAATTCTCTCACGGTAACATCGTTAGTATAAAATAGGAATCACAAGACTATCCTATTCGCTAGAATTTCAATCATCTCATCTGAAACTTTTCCTACATCAATTGCTTTACTATTTAGTATGGATGGCACAGCATATGATAGCATTAAGGAGATAATATTACGAATGATTCGTTCGTTAGGCCAATTAACCAGCTCCCCTTTCCCCTTATAGTTATCTAAAATAGGATTGAGTGGCGTTACAATATTGTTCTGAACAATGCTCTCTGTTTTTTCAAACCAAGATGAATCAATTAAACACCTTGAAAAGAGAATTTTAATAATATCTCTATTGTTGATCAGAAAATTTAGTCGATCTTCGATCATACTCCGAAAAAAAACTGTAACACTTTCATCGTTACACAGAACTTTTTGATCAGTAAACAATTCAATTGTTTCAGGTATGACCTGATCAAAAAACAAGAGAAGAAGCGTATTGAGTATGCCTTCTTTTGTTTTAAAATAGCTAAAAACAGTCCCTTCTGATACTTCCGCTCGGCGTGCAATGTCAAGCGATGTAGTTTTTTCAAAACCGATTTCAGAAAACAAGGTTAAACTGGCAATTAGAACACGTTTTTGTTTATCACTCAATCTCATGAGTTGAATTTGACGAACACAAGCTTGATTTAGATCAACCATTTTCCTTTCCTCCTCACTCCTCTTGAATCACAATCACACGTTTTCCTCTTGTATGCCCTTTTTCAAGATCCTTGTATGCTTCTTTTATTTCGGGTAATGAAAATGGATAGATTTTATCCAAACGAACTGAAATTTCCCCTTTGGAAACAAGTTCTGCAAGTGATAGGAAGTCATCATATTGTGAATGCCGTGGGCCTGTAAATTGAACTCCTTTCAAGATAGCAGAAGGAGATGGAACCAGGGTAGCAATTTGATCACCTCTCAAACCCAATTGGAAGCCTAATTTTACATAGTCTCCCCCATAACAATCCAACATCTTGGTAACAGTTACTCCTGAAAGTTCTTGAATTTTTTCTTTGATCGATTCATGATAGGAAATCGGGATGGCACCGATCGATCTGAGGTAGTCCGCATTACCAGCACTAGCTATTCCAATAACTCTGGCACCTTTTGAAACAGCATATTGTACTGCAATCGATCCAATTCCTCCAGATGCACCTGAAATGACAATTGTATCCTTAGTTCCAATATTAATTTTTCGAAAAGCTCCTCCTACCGTTAAGGAACTAACCCCCAAGACTGATCCATGCAGAAAATCAATATTAGATGGCATAGAAGCGATCTCCGTCTCCTTCACACAAATCTCAGTTGCTAATGCTCCTCTTTTTGAACCAAGACCAGGTGCACTTATAATCGTCCCAAAGACTCTATCTCCTACCGAAAACTGAGTCACACTCTTACCTACTTCAATGATCGTCCCAGCAAAATCACGTGCAACGCCTCTGGGGAATAAAGAAGAAGTTTTCTCAAACCATCTACTAGGATGCCTTAGTTTCATTAAAAGGGATAGCATTCGAAGCTGTTTAACACCCTTAAAAATCTTATAATCTACCGGGTTTAATCCTACGGCAGCTACCTTGACCCTTACTTGATTTTCCTTTAGTGGTTCTGGTTCTACTTCTGCTAATTCTAAGACATCTATATTACCAAACCGATGAAATTGAATAGTTTTCACAGTCATACAATACATACCTCCATTGCAAAATTGAGTGATCACTCAATTTTTGATTATTATAGCATACAACTAGCCACTATTCAATGATAGCTTCAATTAAAAGAATGCAAAAAATTTTTATCAAAAAAAACGCCCAAGATTCTCCTCTTGAGCGTCTGTTAGGAATGACCCTACCTTGCATTTACTATATCAGGAACTTTTAACTCTCCCCTTCAAGATATTACTTCCGATAAAGACCAATAGATAACTCACAATCCCTGAAAGATGCAATAGCGTTGAGATCCATCCGGTAATTGCTGGTAAGAGCATGAGGCCAGATAGAAAAATTAAGAATAGATAAAGCCATTTTACGGTGCGTGAAAATTCTTTCCACACGTTTGGCAGGAGCATGACTCCACCGGTTACAAAGGCGTATCCTACAGCAGAGATTCCTGTCGCCTGAATGTCTTGCCCCTGGGTTAAGAGGTTAAAAACGATGGAAGAAAGGACTGTCGCCGTCACAAAAACAATCAAGACTTGTCTGGAGCCTCCTTTTCTTTCTAGCAGTCCTCCGAAAGGAAGTATCATGAGTCCATTTAACAACAAATGGACCCATAAAAACCAGATAGGGGCTCCTTTACTGCCGTGCATCAGGGTCCCACTGACATATTGCCAACCATAGACCGGCTTCGAATGAAAGGCCAATAGATCATACATAGCATCCCCATAAAAGGAAGTCATTAGACCGAGCAACAAACAGATTAGAGCTAAAGTACTGATAACCGGGTAGATTGTGAGGATTCTTTTCATATTTATCTTCTCTTTTTCAAAAAACAGCGTTACGATGTTTCCATTCACGATTATTATACCATTTATTTCATTGGAGACAGAAAAAGTTTTTTGCTTCTTTCGTTTCAAATCTTTGCTGGAAAAACGAAATATCGTGACTTATTAGTCGGTCATTATTCGTGACCGGAAAGCGATCCTGTTTTTTAGCCGTAGCAAAAATTTGACTTTCTATTTTAAAAAGAATATACTCATTCTAATCTGAGACAAATATTTTTTATTTTTTTAAATCAACAGTATTGCATTCAGAGAAATAAACGACTAACTTCATGGAGGTGACGCTATGTCATTAGAAGAAAAATTGAACCAAGTAAAAGGCTCTGTTAAAGAAGGCCTTGGTAAATTAACCGGCGATACAAAAACAGAAGCTGAAGGCACTGCTGAAAAAGTTGCTTCAAAAGCAAAAGAAGTTGCTGAAGATGCAAAAGAAGCTGTCGAAGGAGCTATCAAGGGCGTTAAAAATATCTTTCATAAAGACGACAAATAGTCTTTAACATCCTAGACCCACTCTATTTTCTACAGTCATGTTTGACTGTGGAAGATAGGGTGGGTTTTTATTTTCCATTTATCTTAGGTATAGAAAAAACACCCCGAAGGGTGCTCTTTGTAAGTATAGTAATTCCTTCGAATTAACATTTTGCGTGCAGTGGTTGCTATCCATTCAAATATCGCTTCGCTTGTTTTCTTGGGGCAACTGTGCATAGCATATCTCTACGCGACTAAAGTCGCTAGAGCTATCCTAATTACGCACCGCCAGTTCTCATAGATAAAAACACCTTGCAAGATGTAAAATGTTTTCGCTTGTATTCTGTATTCCAGTAACGAATTAACGTTTAGAGGCAATTGACTTCGTCGAATTGCAGCCGTATTTGTAAGTGGCTAAAGCCACAACAACTACATCAACTGCCACAATTTAGTATGAAAACATACAAAGAACACCTCGAAAGGTGTTCTTTGTAAATATTGTAATTCTTTCGAATTAACGTTTACTAAATTGTGAAGCTTTACGAGCTTTCTTAAGACCTGGTTTGGAAAGTATGAGTTTCAGTTGGACTAAAAACAGCGTAATATCAAGTCTTTTCAGAACTAAAACTACTTATTCATTTCATAAAATTTGAATCAATATTTTTTAAATAGGGGAATAGTTTAGTTCTGTAAGTATTGATATAACACACCTACAAAGCTTATTATATCAGATTTTTCTCAGTTTTAGAAAAATAGGTAGAGAAAAAAACAACATCTGGATTCTCCAAAAAATCTTGATCAAACAATCTTTACAACGAGTTGACGTATTTATAAATAAAAGGAATCGCTATCAAAAATTAGTTCATTTTCAATTTGGAATTTACACAAATTTTCGGACAATTGGAGCAAGTAGTATTACTATAAAGTATTATAAATAGTGATAGGAGTTACACCTTCTTCTTTTCTTCTTCAAGAGATTCCATGCTTTTATTATAAAGTTTATTTTCTTCCTGATACGTTTGGCTTAATCTAGTTTCAAACCTAGAAATTCTCTTTTCAAAATTATCTCTATTTTCTTCTAATTGCTGCAATTCATGTATTGGAAGTTCTTGATTATGTTTATGACAATAGGAGATGATAAAGTCAGTTATATCTTCATATAGTCTTTTTGCATCTCGCTTCATATCTTGATAATCTAATTCATAATCTGCTACTTTTCTTCTGAAAGCTTGATGATCACTCTCGACTTTATTAATTTTATCATTAATATTCATGTATTCTCCTAAAGTATTGGGCTGGACAGATCAGGTTCAGGTACTTCAGTTAAAGTTTTATTAATTGCATCAGCAGCACCCCCAGTTAATCCTCCTTCTAGAGAAGCAGGTACTTGAGAAGTGGCAAAATTCTGCATTTTAAACGCCTGATTAGCCAGCCAAGTTTGTAAAATAGCCCCTTCAGCCATTAGGACACCTTTTGTTGCTGAAACTAGAGCCTGGATTGCCAATCGTTCTTGAACTTTCATGTATTCAGTTTTTATGCGCTCTGCTTCTAATCGATCTTCAGTATTCGGTTCAATCATTCATTAACTCCTTTTAATTGCTAAAAATCTTGGCACCTATTTGATCACTTTCAATAATTCTATCAGCAACTTTATTCAGATTATCTGAAATTTGAGACATTCTATTCCTATAATCGCTTGCTGAAGTGATAGTTTTTGTCTCTTTCCCACTGTTCCATGCAGTATCCAAACTTAGTTCAGATAATAGAACCTCTACTTCACTAGATGATAAGTGACGAGCAATACTATATGCTTCAGATTTGAGGGATGAAATTTTTTGAGAAACCTTTTCCTTTTCAGATTCAATTTTTGATTTAATTTCTTCTTCGTAAACCTCAGCTTGAAGTTTCGTGGTTTCCGCACTTACTCGGACCAATTCTTCTCTTAAACTAATTTTTTTACTACCAGAACTAGACTTCAAAGAGGCCTTTATCTCTTTTATTTGTTTGATATTTAAAGTGATTAAATCTTGTTTAGTTGGTTCAGGAGCAAAAGGACCGTAATTATTTAAATACCCGTTAATATAAAACTCCGGCCTATCAAAAATATCTTCTAACCCATAATTAACAATTCCTAAATTTGGTTTAAAATTCTTTGCTTTATATTCCGCTATCTTTCGGACCTGCTTTTCAGTCATGCCAGAGGCGAAAAGGTTTTTTTTATAATAATAATCGATATCTAAAGCATTTCCCTTTAATACAGGTGTTCGTGGTGAATGTCCATCTTCGTCTCCAATAACTTCAAACATCATTGTTTTTCCATAGGGAACTGCACCACCATTACCATCAAGTTTAACAACGTCCCTTCTACTATCTCTATAGATCGTAGCGTTCTTATTAAGATAGGCTACCTGTTCCTTTGAAATACCACCTGTATCTACAGCTTTTTTAGCTGCGAAATCCATGAAATTTGTAACTTTAATAGTCCGATTCTCTTTAAGGCCATACTTTGAAGCTGTATAAGCTACGCCAGGTCCTGCTTGACTATGCCCAGACATATTAGAAATTATACCATTATGAGATTTTATTTTCTCTTCAGTAATTTGATAAAACATATCAATATCATCTGCTTGGGGAGTTAGCATTCCTGGAAATATACCAAACGCCCCACTAGCAAAGAATGCTCTTTCAGACGAATCAACAATATCTCTATTCTTTTTAAAAAAATAAGGTTGATTCCCCAATTCTTTAGAATTTTCAAAGGGTATTTGAGTTCCAGCAACAACTATCGTTGTTTCTTGATAATTTGGATTATTACCTTTTGGATCATCAACAGGGACAAAGGCAATTGCTTGGGTAGTAGCATCCATGCTGTTAACGATTTGGAAATATCTGTCTTCACCATTTATTTTATAATTTAGTACTTTTCCTGGCTTTTCCCTAACATTATTTTTAAGACCAAACTGTAATCTCTGTACTTCTTCATTAGATAAAGCCATATTATATATCTCCTTTTCTTAAGTCATCATTATAAACAATCTCAGCATATGGACTTCCTTTTTCATCTTTTACTACCCCTTTTAATTGACCATTATCAACCAATAATTTAATATTACCATCCGTAGAGGATTCTCTAATTAGTTTTGCTTCATCAGGCAGGTGCTGTGCTTTAGAAACATCGATATTATTTCCATTGGAGTCCTTTAAATCTATAGCTTCATTCCCGCCTCCATCAAAATTGAGAAGAACATGAGAAACGATACCAAAACTGCTTGGATTATAGTTATTAATTGGAGTTCCTAGAGTAGCCTTATTTCCATACTTATCATAAATAGTTGGACGGACATACGCATTTGAGAATGTTGACCCTTCCTCTGTAACGTATATTGGGGAAAATTCAATCTTCTCAATACCTCTATAGTGTTCTTTGATGTAGGTTCCTATTTGCTCTTCTAGCAAACGAAAGCCATGCTGATAGAGTTTGGCTGTTTTGGGGCCAAGATTTGGTTTAGTCAGCTTATTATACATATATGTTCCTCCAAATATAAGAATGATTACAATAGCAATTATTTTAGTAACCTTATTTCTCATTAGTCGCCTCCGATCTAATTGATTATCCACCATTTTTTCATGCAACCATATTACTTATTATAACATAATTGCAAATTTGTAACATTAAGCCAAACAGAAAAGCATCCCGTATGTTGAATACGAAATGCTTTCAATATCTGTAAATAAGTTTTAACGTTTACTAAATTGTGATGCTTTACGAGCTTTCTTAAGACCTGGTTTGGAAAGTATGGATTTCA